>CAUJFK010000131.1 GCA_963169175.1 Acidobacteriota bacterium
CACGCCATTCCCCGAAACCCGCGCGGCGCGCGGAGCATCGGCCGGAAAGATCATGTCCAGCCGAAATCCAAGCCGCTGGGTAAAAAAATCCAACGCCTCATCCAGATCGGGGCAGGGAATCGTCGTCTCGCTCATAACGCTATGACCATCGGATGCAAATGCCCGCACGACGGCCGCACGTCACGACGCGTAAGCAATGGCGGTATGCGTGGAGCCTCTGTTATTCCGTCGCCATCGCGTGCGATTCTGCAAAGTACTCAAGGGTTTGGGTAGCGGACCTCGGTCAGATGGGATCGATCAATCACACTATTGCGGGGCCTGCTTTGTCATCTGCGAATCGGCTTGGCGGTGTATCAGGCGCCAGCCGTCCTTTTCCCGGCGAAAGATCATCGTAACCCGATAATCCTTTGTCGCGGCTTTGCCGCTGTCGGGGACAATAAAATCAATGTGCTCAAGCTGGACAACGTATCCGAACTTGTCGCCGTGATTCTTGACCAGCCGATCGATCTTGTTCGTACCTTTCGCAAAATTTGCACCAACCCAATCGAGCCTCTTGCTGATACTCGCCCAACCCTTCTCAACCGTTCCGCCAAACCCGCCCGAAAGCGTGATGTCGTCCGCCTTCGACCAAATAGCCTTGAAAGCCTCGGCTTTCCCATTCTGCAGCTCAACCTGGGCGGCATCGAGTTTGGCAAGAAACGCCGTAAATTCCGCATCGCCGTTCCCTGGTTTCGTTTGTGTGAACACGAGGTCGGTTAACAAGAATAAGCCGGTCAATAATATGAGAGTGTTTTTCATGTTGTTATTTTTCTTACTCAATCGACAGGGATCTCGTCGGGCAGAAGAATGACCAGTTTTCCGTCCACTTCGACCGCGACTGGATTGCCAGCCCGTTTATGCATTAACAACGCTTCACGCACAGCGCGCCCGTATGCTTTATTGATCTCGTCCGAATAGCGCACAAAAAGATCTTCTTCCGGCTGCTCTATTTTCTTATCTCGTTCCATAGGTCAGGATCAAGGACAACCTCGCCGTGCGACTCGGAGAATCTCGAAATTTCCATCGGGACACTCGGTGCCGCATTAAATATCCGCCATGCGTCGGTCATTGGCAAGTATAGCTCGAAAAGGTTCGTTATGCCTCGGTCGAAGCGACGCCTAATCGTTTTTTCCGGGATCGAATGGCCTCCAAGCCGAACTCTCGCTTTAACTCTCTCAATCGCCAGATCTGCATTCGGCAGCCAAAGAAATATCAAACTCACGCGATAGCCGTGAGCCTTCAACTCCTGCAGCCAACCCGCATAGAAACGAGATGCCAATGTGGTTTCAAACGCGAAACTTTTTCTTTGCGACGCCAGATCATGTAGGCGGCCGAGCATCACTCGCCCGGCATCGAACGACGCATCCTCCGGTGCAAACGCCGAAAGCCCTTCAGCAATTGTATCTGCATTGACATATTCGGGAATATTGAACGTATCACGCAGCAACGCCGGAGCAAGCGTAGATTTTCCCGCTCCGTTTGGCCCCGCGATGACGATGACATTTGGCATACGGCTGACTTATCAAGCATAAACGCTCACGGAAAGAGCAGGAACCTAAACAATCCAATTACTCCGAAGATCATCATGACAACACCGAAAATCATCCCAATAGCCCGATAATATCCGGGCGACCCGCATAACAATTCGAGGAATTGAGACTCTTGTTTCGATTCTTTTTCGGAGTATGCATCCAGCGTACGACTAAACATCAGAACGATCAGCCCAACGATAAGCACTCCCAAATAAAACAACAGGTGTCTAATCACGGTTTCAGATAATAAGACATTCTCGGGAACGGAATGTTTTCGCGGACGTGTTCGATGCCGCACGTCCATACGAACCTTCGTTCGATTTAAACACCCAAATGAAGAGTATGGGTCCTCGTTTCCTTCAGCTACGCACTTTCCATAATCCGCTACGGCTCGAAGGGTCGAAACGGTTTCGTCTCTGGGCATATTAACGACCGAGTACGCCCCGGAATCTGCAGGTTCGCCTTCTATCCACTCCAAAGCTCCTGTTAGTTCAAGCTCAATAGGTCCTGTCGATAAAAGTTTGGCCCAACTGTCGAAGACCTTCCACAAAAGTCCTGCTCCAGTCTTGTTTATTACGGTAGCACCGTATAAGTTTAGACCGAGCCCTGGCGTCATTCCGTTGGCTCTAACAAATTCAGGGTTAAGCGTAGGTATCCATTTCAACGTATCGCCCATACAAACTAACAAATCGAAGGGAATCGAAATTCCCAAGGGGTCATTAAGAAATCTTGCGTACTCCCAATAGTCCGCGTCCTTTCGATCCAGCTTAAAGAAATGATGATACATTCGCCCATGCCTATCGCTATAGCCTTTAAAACATTCTCAGAAACCGAATCGCCTCCAAGCATCCAGCTCAACATCGCCCAGTCGCCGAAGGCGACAAACCTATAAAGCCTAGCGTGGAACGCTAGGAAGCGTAAACACGGGCCCGTCGCTGAAGGCGACGAACGCTCAATCCCAACAGTACCGCTCATCGATCTCAACTTCGTGTTTCTCGCAAATGCTTCGAAATTCCTCTTTGAAGTCCTTGTTCGCGTGATGTTCCTTTTGTGGCAGAACATATTCCCGCACCGACGGAACATTCGACTGGCTTACCGAAAACGCCCCAAAGCCACGCTGCCAATAGAACCTACTGACGCCATGCTCTTTCATCCAGACGGAACTGCTACGTTTGATCTCGCCGATTAGAACACTGATGTCATTCTTTCCGAGCGAGATCAGTAAGTGGATGTGATCCGCCAAGCCGCCCGCAATAATCATTCTGGTTCCGCTGTTTTTAACTATCCCCCTAATGTAGGCGAACAGCCGAGGTTCGATCTCTGGCGCTATCGACTGCGCCCGATCTTTCGTCGAGAAGACGACATGGACGAGAATTTTTACGAGTGATTGCGGCATGCCTTATGTCCGTCGCCTTCAGCGACGACACCCTTCGCCACGTTTACCAGGGGTTTCACCCCCTGGTTTTATAGGTTTGTCACCTTCGGTGACAAGAGAATCAACGAACCCTCAGTAAACTCTGCACCGGAGAACGCCAAACAAATCGACGAAAGAGTCAATCCTTGGTTGAATCGGAAACAGCTTCATCTGTTTCATCTATCTCGTCAAGGATCGTAACCAGTGCTCGATGAACCCCATCAAGGCGAACTTCCTCAAGGAGAGTAACGTCGCCGTTCTCGTCAATAGTAGCCTTGAGGGTTAGATAGCTCATTTGAATTCACTATGGCCTTAGCCTGTATAACATTCTCGGGAATGGTATCGTTTCCCGTACGTGTTCGATGCCGCACATCCAGGCTACGGTGCGTTCGATTCCCATGCCGAAGCCGGCGTGGGGGACGCTGCCGTATCTTCTTAGGTCGAGATACCATTCGAATGTTTCCTGCGGCAGGTCGTGGGCCTTTAGCTGTTCGATCAGATAATCGAGCGATGCGGCGCGTTCGCCGCCGCCGATAATTTCGCCGTATCCTTCGGGTGCGAGTAGGTCGATCCCGAGCGCACATTCAGGTCGATCTTTATCTACCTCGAAATAAAAACCCTTGATCGCCGCAGGGAAGTGGTGGACAAAAACAGGCTTGCCAAACTGGTTGGAAAGATAAGTCTCATCCGGCGCACCAAAGTCGCCGCCCCATTCGAACCTCGTGTCCAACAAACTTAAGTTTGTTGAACTGTCGTAGCCTTCCTGCAGCATTTTTACCGCCTCATCATAATGCAGACGAGGGAACGGGCCGGAGATCGCTTCGAGTTTTGAAATGTCGCGTTCGAGCGTTTTTAATTGTTCCTGGCGGTCAGTCAGAACGCGCTCAACGATTGACAAAATAAGTCCTTCGCCGAGGTCCATCATGTCTTCGTACGTGGCGAACGCAACTTCCGGCTCGACCATCCAGAATTCCGTCAGATGCCGGCGGGTTTTCGACTTTTCAGCGCGGAATGTCGGCCCAAATGCGTACGATTTCCCAAACGCAGCCGCGGTCGCTTCGTTATAAAGCTGGCCGCTTTGAGTTAAATACGCCTTCTCGTCGTCGAAATAATCAACCTCGAACAGCGTCGTCGTACCTTCGCACGCGGCGGGCGTAAATATCGGTGTATCTGCGAGCGTAAAACCGTTGTTATCAAAATAATCGCGGACCGCTTTGATGACCGTATGCCGAACTTTCAACACAGCATGCTGCTTCTTCGACCTTATCCACAAATGCCGATGGTCCATCAAAAATTCGGTACCGTGTTCTTTTGGCGTGATCGGATAATCATGCACGTTCTGCAAGACTTCCAGGCCCGTCACATCCAACTCGACACCGATCGATGACCGCGTGTCCTCTTTCACGGTCCCCGTCACGATGATCGACGATTCCTGCCCAAGCGAATTGGCTGTCTCGAACAATTCCTCATTATTCGGCTTGAACACAACGCACTGCACAATTCCAGTCCCATCACGCAGCTGCAGAAAAACGAGCTTCCCGCTCGAACGCTTGTTATAAAGCCAGCCCTTTAGCGTAACTGACTCGCCGATATGGCCCTTTAGTTGATCAATATATGTTTGCGACATAAAAAATGCACGGCAGAAACACGACCGGTAGGGAGTGTGCCCGATGATCGCGAATTTGTGATCGCGTAATGCGGAAAATCCAAAATCGCCAATCCGCAATCGACGGGGCACACTCGCTACCGCTCGTGTTTCCGCCTTTCGTTCTTAATTCTAATAGAATTATCGACCTGTGCAAACAATGGCAGGTGATCTGCCCAAGGTTCGGAGATCATTTTCCGGCGATCCGTTGAACCAGGGCAGCGTATCGCGAATCGTCGCGGAGCGGGTCGAGTTGCGGGGCAACTTTAAGGACGGCTATGAGATGGGCGCGTTCCTCATAAGCTTTTCCAAGATATTCGAACGCCTTGTTCTTGTCGCCAATCCTTGCATAAAGGCAGGCAAATTCAAATGTACGCGTTTTATCTTCCGACTTGATCTGTTCCAATGTAACGCCCCGCCAGCCTGTTTTTGCGTAGGCGGCCTTGTAGCGTTCGATCATCGGGTCGTTTGCGTTTGTGATCATCAGGCCATTTATCAAATAATCAAACGCTTCGGCTTCCTTTTTCTGTAATAGAAGGATCGTGACCAATTGTTGGTGAATAAACGTGTGGTTCGGATTCAGATCCAGCAATCGCTTGAACTGGGCTTCTGCCGCCGGGAATTGTCGTGCGTAGAATAGCGCTAAGCCGTAGATCTGTTGATTTCTATACGAAACCGGCTGCAGGTCCATCGCCGTCCTGATACTTGCAAGAGCCTCGTCGAATCTTCCTTGTGAATAGAGGAAATTGGCATAGATCTTATGCGCAAGCGGCGATTTCGGGTCTAGTTCCAATGCCCGTTTACATTCGCGTTCGGCACCGACCGGATCGTATTCGTAGCGAAGTTTGTTTTGGCAAAGCGAGCTGTATGCCTCCGAAAGATTCGGGTCAATGGCCAGCGCCTTATTGATCGCATCCATTGACTTCTCATAATTACCTTTGGCGTCCGGGTCGCGATGCCCGACAAGATCTCTGCGTGTGTGGGCGATCCCGGCCCAGGCACGAGCAAATTTTGGGTCAAGCTCAACGGCCTTTTCAAAAAATTCGAGAGCCTTATGCACGTTTTGAACGCCGCGCTCTTCGGTTATATTCATCGCCATCAAGTAATAGCGATAGGCATCCTGGTTGTCGGTCCCGCGCTTTGTCCGAAAATCGTCGGCGTCGGAGCCGAATCTTGCCAATAGTCTGTTCCCGATCTCATTGGCAACCGCGTCCTGTGCGATAAACGAAGTGCCCAAAGGATGTTCGGCCTGGATCGTGTCTATGACATTCCCGGTCGCCACTTCCAGAAACTGGGCAGTGACCTTGATCCTTCCGCCTGCGATCTGGTAGTGCGAAGACAAGACGTAGTCGGCCTTCAGTTCCTTCCCCGCCGACGTGGCGTCCGTATGGACGTCGGTGAAGCTTCGAACAGAGCTCAGCGGCATGATCGTCAGCTCTTTATGGGGACTCAGTTTGAGGATCAGGGCCTCGGCAATACCGAGGTCATAGGACGGGTCCCGCGATTGAATATCAAGCGGCCTCAAGGGAAGAACCGCGATGCGGTTTCCCCGGACAGGCCCTGAAAGGTTCCGTCCACTTAACGCTGCGTAATATGCCGCCGAACCAAGTAGTGCCGCAGCAATGACAGCATAGATCGCCAACCGCCTGCCCAATAAATGGCGAGGCGTTGCGGGGACAATCTCGGCATCGGAAACTACAAGATCGTCAAACCTTTCCCCGTGGGATTTGGCTATATTCGCCGCAGGGCCGTGTTCTGGCTCATTGCCATTTTCAAGATCCCGAGTGTACTCATAGTCGTCAGGCAGAAGCGGTCTTCTGAATGCCCCCGACGAGTTGTTGATAGTAGTCACCGGCGCGACAAAGCGGTAACCGCGGCGGGGTATGGTCTGAATAAACTTACTGCTTTTGTGATCTTCGCCCAACGCGTTTCTGATCGACCAGACGCATTTTGAGATATTCGCATCTTCAACGAACGTATCTTCCCAAACCGATTCGATAAGTTCCGACCGCTGAACAAGGTGGCCGTGGCGCTCGACAAGCATGACGAGAGTCGCAAATGCCTTTAGTGAAAGCTGCACCGGTTCACCGTTTCGCAGAAGCAGGCCCTCGCCAGGGACAAGCCGAAAATCAGCAAACACATAGGTTTTTCCGTTCAGCGAAGCCATTTTCCCGTTTGGAAGAACTTTAGGAAGAATAATTGAACATTTCGCAAATACTTTCCCCGGAGTCTTCCAGTACATTTGCCAACACACCGAGGCACGTTGAGCCCGATTTCTGAAGGGTTGGGCCCTAACTGTGCAACACCGCCGAAAATGAGTTGACGGCGAAGATTCTATTCCTGTCTTTGGGTAAAGGCAAGGAATTTTCACAAACGTGAAGAGGGATTGAAATGCGGCCCTCTGACGAGGAACGGTGAGATTCACCCATTTGATCAAAGTAAGGAGAAGAATACGATGAACAAGATATTGATAAAACTGAAAGGGCTAACATGTGTTATTTCAATTGTGCTTACGGCATTTGGGAGCACTCTCGCAAGGCCTGCATCGGCGCCGCACCCGGCAGCTATAAATGTGAGCGATGCTGTGGTACGTGAATGGAACCAGATCGCCTTTGAAACGATCCCGCCCCAACCTCCGTTTCCGGCCAATCGTTGGATGGCAATCGTCCAGGTCGCTGTATTTGAAGCGGTAAACGCAACAACGGACAAGTATAGGCCGTACCTGGGCACTATTAGCGCTCCAGAGGGATCATCTCCTGAAGCCGCCGCAATAATGGCGGCCCACAATGTGCTGGTTGCCTACTTTCCGGCGCAAACCGCGGTTTTGGATCAGCGAAGAGATGCTTCGTTGGCATTGATACCGGACGGACAAGCAAAAATTGACGGTATCGGCGTCGGCATGGCGGCGGCTGCCGCAATGGTGGCAAACAGGACGAATGACGGCTCTTCGCCTCCGATATTTCATATGCCGACGAACTCCGACCCGTATGAATGGCAGGTGTACCCAGGCTGTCCCGCAGGCGGCGGAGCTTTCAAACATTGGCAAAATGTCAGACCATTTGCAATAGATAGTGCTTCTCAGTTTCGCTCCGGACCGCCGCCGGCGCTGTGGACCGGCATGTATGCACATGACTTTAACGAATTGCAGGCCGTTGGATCTTTAAACAGCCCAAACCGCCCGCAGCATCGTACCGACGTCGTCCGGCTTTATGCGATCTATAATCCACCTGCTCTATGGAATTCTGCGCTCCTGCAGATCGCCAGTACGCGCAATGATGAGATCACCGACACGGCCCGGACCATGGCGCTGATGAATATGGCGGTCAGCGATGGGGCCGTCGCCAATCTTGAAACGAAATATTTCTACCGGACCTGGCGTCCCATTACAGCGATACCGCGCGGCGGCGAGGACGGGAACAGGAGAACGATCGCGGGACCGTTCACTCCACTGATCAACACTCCATGTTTTCCCAGCTATCCGTCCGCACACGGAACGCTGTCAAATGCGGCCCGGCAAGTCCTCGAGAGGGAGTATGGCAGATTTGGGCATTTGATCACCTTTCAACACCCGACTGTACCGGGCGTCGTACTCAATTATTCCGATCTCAGAGAGATCACCGACGATATTTCCGACGCACGTGTCTATGGCGGAATTCATTTCCGTTTTGACCAGGACGCCGGTGAACTGCAAGGCGAGGCCGTGGCGCAGTATGTATATAACCATATGCTGAAACGGAGAGGGAGATAAGTGATCGGAAGGTTGCACAAAGGTTCGAGGGGCCGGCTCTCACCATCGGGGTCACTCGAGCCTTTGTGACAACATTACGGTGAGCGTCGGAATCTCCGGTTTGGAGTATTTTTGTCCGGTCCGGTCAGATCGGGATGATTGCGCCCGGCTTTTGCGCTTGGCGCGGTCTATCTTTATCTGGCACCCTCCGATCTTCGGCGCGGCTCGCGACGGCCTATTCTTTATTTGACTTCGGCCGCTCCTAACCACAGACTAACGTCTTGTGGCAGAAGAGAAGGCAAAAAAGAAAAAGATCAACTATTCCAGCGCCTGGGCCGAGGCGAGGAAGATCGTTTGGAAGGCGCGTTGGCGGTTGTTGTTTGGCAGTATTCTGATGTTGATCTCGCGGCTTGCGGGAATGGTCCTGCCGGCTTCGACAAAGTTTATTGGTGACGAGATATTCACCAAGGGCCATTACGAACTCATAAAATGGATCGCGCTTGCCATTGGGGTTTCGACGCTTGTTCAGGGAATAACCGGGTTTGCTTTATCGCAGATCTTAGGTGTTGCGGCACAGCGGGCGATAACGGAAATGCGCAAAACTGTTCAGGCGCATATTGAACGGCTTCCTATTTCTTATTTTGATTCAACTCAAAGCGGCCAGCTTATATCGCGGATAATGAGCGACGCCGAAGGCATCCGCAATCTTGTCGGTACCGGCCTTGGGCAGATACTTGGCAGCGTTGTTACGGCAACCATCGCGCTCGGCGTGTTGTTTTATGTGAACTGGCAGCTAACTCTTGCCACTATCGTTGTTCTGCTTATCTTTGGCGCGGCGTTGTTTTATGCGTTCAAAGTTCTTCGACCGATATTCCGCGAACGCGGCGAGATAAATGCAGAGGTCACAGGCCGCCTGGGTGAATCGCTGGGCGGAATTCGCGTTGTCAAAGCCTATACCGCCGAAAAGCGCGAAGAGCTTTCATTTGCCCGCGGTGCCCACCGGCTGTTTCGCAACATCGCAAAAAGCGTTACGGGCGTGTCGGCGATCGGTTCGTTCGCCTCGGTAATTATCGGCGCCGTTGCGGTGGTGATGATAGTTATCGGCGGCAACGCCGTACAGGCCGGAACAATGACGCTGGGCGATTTTTTGATGTACATTTCCTTCACATTTCTGTTGGCGATGCCCGTGGTGGAACTGACATCGATAGGCACACAGATAACGGAAGCTCTCGCCGGCCTTGACCGCATCCGCGAAGTTCTGGCAATGCCCACCGAGACCGACGAAGACGCCAAGCGACAGGCGATGCCTGAGATAAAAGGCACGATCGAGTTTCAGAACGTCCATTTTGAATATGAACCCGGCGTTCCCGTATTAAAAGGGATCTCGTTTATTGCCGAAGCAAATTCAACAACCGCCCTGGTCGGTTCGAGCGGAAGTGGAAAATCTACGATCCTTAGTTTGGTCCTGAATTTTATCCAGCCAAACGGAACGCTTCCTTCCGATGGAACGCTGCCGTCCCGGCGGCGAGCGGACGGACGGCCAGAGGCCAGCGTTCCATCCGGCAGCATTCTTATTGACGGCAAGGACCTTCAAACAATAAAGCTCCGCGATTACAGAAAACATCTCGGCGTAGTTCTGCAGGATAATTTTCTCTTTGACGGGACGATCCTTGACAACATCCGCTTTGCAAATCCTGAAGCGAGTTTGAAAGAAATAAAAGAGGTCTGTGCCGTTGCCAATGCTGATGAGTTTATCGAAAAGTTTCCGAACGGCTACGAATCAATTGTCGGAGAACGCGGCGTAAAGCTTTCAGGCGGCCAGCGGCAGCGGATAGCTATCGCGCGCGCGCTGCTTGCAAACCCGCGAATTCTTATACTCGACGAAGCGACCTCGTCACTCGACAGTGAATCCGAAGCGCTCATCCAGGAAGGCCTCAACAACCTTCGTCATGGCAGAACGACCTTCGTCATCGCTCACCGCCTTTCCACAATTCGCTCCGCCGATCAGATCCTTGTCGTCGAAGCCGGCGAAATACTTGAACGAGGCCGCCACGAAGAACTAATTTCCCAAAACGGCCGCTACAAACAGCTCTACGACAAACAATACCGCTTCGAACAAAACCTCTTCGTAAACCCAGGCGAAGATTTCACCTCAAAACCACCGGCATCAACAGCAACATCAAAGTTATGATCCGCTCAAACTCCCCTCCTTTGTAAGGAGGGAAATCGCAAATTTCTGCCATTTTGCATCAAAGCAATACGTTTTTTGCCAAAAGTGCCAAATTTTGTCTTGTGAGAATGACTTTCACAATTGTTGGGGCGGCATTTGAAGTTGTGAGAATGACTTTCACAATTGTTGGGGTGGCATTTTGTTAACTGAAAATGATTCTCACAATTGTTGGGGCGGCATTTGAAGTTGTGAGAATGACTTTCACAATTGTTGGGGTGGCATTTGAAGTTGTGAGAATGACTTTCACAATTGTTGGGGCGGCATTTGAAGTTGTGAGAATGACTTTCACAATTGTTGGGGCGGCATTTTGTTAACTGAGAATGATTTTCAGTTCGCTCAGAATGGCTTCGGAAGGATTTTGGGAGGCTTCAAAATGATTTATGGTGGCTTCAGAAACATTTTGGAGGCCTCCAAAATGATTTTTGCTCGTTCCAAAATCGTTTTGGGGTCGTCCAAAATGATTTTTGGTGGCTTCAGAAACGTTTTGGAGGCTTCCAAAATCGTTTTGGGACCGTCCAGAATGATTTTTATAGGCCTCAGAAATGTTTTGGAGGTGTTCAGAATCGTTTTGGGAGGCTTTGGGAGGGTGGATTGTTGATCGTTTTACGCGGGGAAAGGTTCCCGCAGAGACGGGGAGAGGAAGAGATAGGGAAAACCGGCGAGCGGAGTTAAATATCAGTCAATTTGATCGGTGAGGATCTTTTTTAGATCTTCAAACCGGCCGAGATTTTCCAGGGCCCTTAGTGTGATCTGGAACATGGGTTTGATGAACGGCACAAAATAGGTTTTGCCGCGCATGGCGGATTGGTATGAGAACGTGCCGGCGGCTTTTAGGCAGCGCTGGACGGTTTGGAGGCGAAATTCGTATGTAAAATCGGCTTCGTCAAGCTGGGCCAGGCCGAGCCGGACGCGTTCGCCGAGCAGGAATTTTCTTTTTACTGCCAGCCATGACGCCGACGGCGGTTCGGTGATGCGGTCAAGCAGCAGGGAAACGAGGTCATAGGCCGCCGAGCCGATGCGTGCGTCCTGATGATCAATTATATGAAGCTGGCCGTCGGAATCGACCATCAAATTTGCGGCGTGAAAATCCCGGTGGCAAAGCACGGCCGCACGCGATTCGAGCTCGCGGCTTAGTTCAAGAAATTCGTGTTGTAAGGCGGCGGTTTTGGCTTCCGCGAGCGGCTTTTTGAGATATGTCTCAAAATAATGGGTGCGAAAAAATTCAAGCTCCCACATCAGCTTTCCGGTATCGAACTTCAGACGCGAGGCAACAGAATTTGTATCAAAGGCAAGCTCGGTCGTTTTTTGAATTTGGGCGATCAGCGTTATCGCTTCGTCGATCAGGGCTTCTTTTTCCTCCGGCTGCGACCGCTGAAGTACGTTGCGAAGGATCGTGTCGCCAAAATCTTCCTGCACGATAACGCCGAGCTTTTCGTCAAGATCAAGAATATTTGCTACCGGCAGGCCGCCGGCTTTAAAGAGCTTCGTTACATCCAGATAGCTCTGTTCGGCTTCGACAAACGGTTCGGGATAAACGCATGATATCGCGTGTTTTCCACGCCAACTGACACGGAAATATTCCCGCGTCGAAGCATCCGGCGTGAGCTGCTGAAAATTAAGCGGCTCATTTCGCGCGGTGAGATACTGCTCAAGCCTGGTTTGGTGATCGGACATAGATTTTAGTTCCCCTCCTTACAAAGGAGGGGTG
>CAUJFK010000132.1 GCA_963169175.1 Acidobacteriota bacterium
AGCTTTCGCCCATATCGCAGTTCAGATCGACAGATAACATATTTGTCGTGGGAAGATTATCACAGGATCACTGGTAGACTGTAACAGTTTGATCGCAAGTACTTTTGTGCTTTCTGTGTCTTCAACCTGGCGAGCTTTGTGTTGAAAAAAATCATTAACACAAAGGCCGCAAAGAGCGGACACAAAGTTCGGCAAAGAAGAAGAGATAGGCAAGCACTACCTCCAAATTATTGTTTACTGCCAGTGGGGGAATAAGCAAAACGGAGACCGGTTTTGAGCCAGTTTATGTCCCGTTCCATTTGAGCACAGGCCCGTTCGGCCTCGTCGATCTCGACGATTTTGAAACCGATCCCGTCACCTGGGCCGAGTTGGCCGGCAAGCGGCAGGTCCGCTTTGATTATATGCCCGAGTCGCGGATAACCGCCCGTCGTTTGATGATCGGCCATAAGGGCGATCAATTGCCCATCCGGAAGCAATTGTATAGTTCCGAAGTCAACCGGAGAAGAGATCATTTCCCCATTTCCGGCCATTCGTAACGCAGGGCCCTCAAGTCGAAATCCCATGCGGTCCGAGTTGCGGGAAAGCATGAATGCCGCCGATTCCAGGGCGTTGTTATCCTCTTTAAGCAAGGAGAACTCAGCCCCGGCAACGACCCGAACGGTTGGGAATCTGCTATATGCGGGCAAAATACTGTTGGAAACGATACCAACCGCCGGAGGCGGAGCATGGAGCGGAACTGGAAGGCAAGGCAGGCGGTGTCCCGCAGGCAGTCGATTAGTGCGGCGGTCCGACAATGCATCCGAACGGTGCGGGAACCCGCCTCGAACCGCAAGATAGCATCTGTTGCCGGAATGCTTTTGGGTAAATCGGAGTACGGATGATTCGCGACCGATGTGGGTGCGCCAGTTTACGGCCGGCGATCCGTCGATATGGCCATCGAAGTCAGCACCGGCGAGAGTGAATATGCACTCGGCCTCAAAGACGATCTCGGGCCCGGGATAGTGGAGCTCGAGAACGGCGTCAGATTCGTCATTGCCGACCAGCAGGTTTGCGATCCGGGCGGCGGCCCTGTCCATTGCGCCGCCGGGCGGCACCCCGAATCGCCTGCGGCCAAAGCGGCCGAGGTCCTGAAGCGAAGTAAAAATACCTTCCTTTTTGAGTAAAAGGCTCATTACAGATCGGGTTCCCCTTCAATCGCGGACGAAGTGCACACGGTCGCCGGGGCTGAAAATAAAGGGTGGTTCAACGCTGGTGTCGATCAACTCTTCCTCGGTCCGGCCAATTATTTGCCAACCGCCGGGTGAGGCCGAGGGATAGATGCCCGCTTGCCCGCCCGCGATCCCGATACTTCCCTTGGGAACCGAGGTCCGAGCTGTTGCACGTCGCGGGGCCGCAATACGTTCATCGACTGCGCCAAGATACGGGAAACCGGGAAGGAACCCCAGCATAAAAACGCGATACTCAACGGACAAAAAGATCTCGATCACGTGATCCGGCGATACACCAGCGAATGACGCGACCACACCCAAGTCGGGAGCATCGTCACCCGAAAATCGAGCTGGGATCGTGACCACCCGGCCGGATTCGCTATGGCGGACCGGCGCTGTCAGGAGTGCGTTGCTTACCATATCCCGGACGGCTGACAACGTTGTTTCGTACGACGGGTAGGTACGACCAACGGTTGATTGGTCGTAAAACACCGCGACAGAAGCCATCGCCGGAACTGCCTCGATCAGGCCGGGAAACGGATGTTCAGAAAGATAATTGGCAAGGCAGATCGAGGCGTCATTTAGTTCGATCGAAAGCTCATTCCCGAATTCGACCGTGATCGCGCTGTCGCCAAGCGGAAAGATCCTTGTCGGTTGAATGTTCATCGATCAGCGGGTCCTTTGTTTGGGATCGAGATATTCTCGCAGGCCGTCGCCGATGAAGTTGAAGGCAAGCACTGTTAGGGCTATTGCCGCTCCGGGGAAAAAGAGCACGTGCGGCGTTGCGGCAAAGTACTGCCTTGCCTCTTCGATCATCGTACCCCAACTCGGTGCAGGCGGCGGTATGCCGAGGCCGAGAAACGAAAGCGATGCTTCGGACAAAACGGCACCCGCCATTCCGAGCGATGCCTGGACGATCAGCGGTTGGATGGCATTCGGCATGATATGCGTGAACAGGATCCGCATATTGCCGGCCCCGAGGGCCTTGGCGGCCTGGACAAAATCATACTCTCGGACCTTTAACACCTGTCCGCGCATTACGCGGGCATATCCGACCCAGCCGATGATGCAGAGGGCAAGGATCAGCTTGCCCAACCCCGCTCCTAAAAAAGCTACCAGAGCGATTGCAAGCAAAAGGCCGGGAAAGGCAAGGAAGACGTTGAACAAGTAGCCCGATAATACTTTATCGATCCAGCCGCCGTAATAGCCGGCGATCGAACCTATCAGTATGCCGATCGTACCTGAAACAACGACCACCGTTATGCCGACCTCAAGCGATATCCGTGCACCAAAAATGAGCCGTGAGTAAATGTCGCGGCCTAGAGCGTCCGTACCAAACCAGTGTTCTGCTGACGGCGGTGCAAACCGTATTGCGAGGTCCTGCGCCGTTACGTCGTGTGTAGCAAGAAACGGTGCGAATATGGCGGCCAGCACCACAGCGGCCGCGATCGCGATACCTATGTAGCTGAGCCTGTTCATTAGGAAAGCCGGATCCTTGGGTCAAGCCTCCTGTACACAAGATCGGTCAGTGTGTTGGCAAGTATATAAGTCACACTTATTACAAGCACGCACCCTTGAACCAGGCGATAATCACGTTTCGCGATGCCGTCTTCAAGCAGCAAAAGGCCAAGGCCCTGCCAACTGAAGATCTTTTCGGTTATGATCGCGCCCGCAAGCAGCACGCCAAGCTGCAAACCGAGGATTGTAACCACCGGGATCAAGCCGTTCTTTAGAACGTGTTTGTAAACGACGGTGCGTTCGCTTAGCCCTTTTGCCCGCGCGGTGCGGACGTAGTCCTCGCCAAGTTCTTCGATCACGCTGGAACGTACCATTCGCGTCAGGATCGCCGAAAGTGCGGCACCGAGCGTTATCGCCGGAAGCACAATGTCTTCAGGGTAAAGGCTGCCTGTGGGCGAGAACCAGCCTAGTTTTACGGCAAACACATAAACCAGGAAAGGGCCGATGACGAACGTCGGAAGCGAGATCCCAAGAAGTGCAATGAACGAGGCAATGTTGTCCAAAACTCCGTTTTTGTGACGTCCTGCCAGAACGCCGAGCGGGATCGCAATGCCGACCGCGACAAGCATCGCCGCCAATGCCAGCTTGATCGTAGCCGGATATCGATCGAGGATCATATCGAGCACCGGCCTGTCAGTGCGGAACGATGTTCCGAGATCGCCATGCAGCAGGCCTGCCCAGTAATCGTAGTATCGATTGTTGGTGCCGTTCCACGTCAAGCCATTCTCATTAGTATAACTAATAAAAAATGCGGGGCGATCAAGGCCATGTTTCTGGTTGAAATTGTCGATCTGCTCGGCGGTTGCCGTTTCACCTAAAATCGTCGCGGCCGGCGATCCCGGCACCAGTTCGATCAGCAGCGTTACAGCCGACACGACGGTCCAGATGACCAGAAGCATCAATCCGAGACGGCGAGCGAAATTTAACAGCTTGTACTTCATCCAGAGAGGCGGCCCGAAAAAGTTTATAATTTTGCGAAAGATATAACAAATTTCGTGCTGTGTCGGAGCAGCCGCGCTTGATCCTCCCAGCTTCGCCGCCGCTAAAAGCATTAACTAATGGACTGTAACAATTAAATCGGACGCACTTTGTGCTCTTTGTGTCTTCAACTTGGTGAGCTTTGTGTTTAAAAACCATTAACACAACGACCGCAAAGGGCCGACACAAAGATCGCAAAGAAGAAAAAAACGGCAAAAGGACCGACAACTACAACGGGTTTAGCGTCAACACTAAAGGCCGCGGGTTCCCGAATGGATGGCCGCTATTCCTCCGGTGAGGTTACTGTACGAGACATTCTCAAAACCGGACGTACGAAACATTTGCACGAGAGCTTTTTGATCGGGGAATTTTGATACCGAATCGGGAAGGTATTCATAGGCCCCGCGCGAACCGCTAACCAATCCGCCGATCCGCGGCAGGACCTGTGCAAAATAGAAATTAAATAGAGTTCGAAATCCCGGGACAGCGGGCGAGGAGAATTCCAGGACCACAAGCTTTCCGCCGGGCTTAAGTATTCGGCGAAGTTCGGACAATCCGTCTTTGAAATTTGCAAGATTTCTTAAGCCGAATGCGATGGTCGCCGCGTCGAATGTTTCGTCAGGGAATGAAAGCTGCATCGCATCCGCTTCGACGTATGGGATCGCCAGTGAAAGCACAGCCGTCTTTTCTCTTGCACGAGCGAGCATCGGGCGGCAAAAATCAGTTCCTACCACCTTTGCGGCAGCGTCCCGCTGAAGTTCGATCGCAAGATCGCCCGTCCCGCAGGCGACATCCAGGACAATGGCCCGCGGGTCAGCCAACGTTTCGGCCAGAAGGCTTCGCACACGCCGACGCCAGCTTTTGTCAATATTTACCGACAGAAGATGGTTAAGCAGGTCATAGCGGCCGGCGATGCCCGAGAACATAGATCGGACAGCGGCGGCGTGAGCTACCTCGTTGGCGGTGCGTTCGGTGGACATTTAGTTAGCTGTGCTGCTTGCCGTCGGTACTGTTGACGCTGAGACGACAGCCGCCGCCAGCGGTGCATTCGTGAGCCTGGCCGCGAGAGCGTTGACATCGGCGAGAGCAACGTTCTGAAATGCCCTTAGATCGTCTGAGGGTGAAACAATTCGGAAAGTATCAACATCGAGCCACAGGTCCGTAGCGTCATGTTTTCCTCTCTCAGCAAGCACCTCATTTTTAGCAGCAGAGAAATCCGTATCGGTAACCGGCCGAACAAGGATGGAATGCAAAGATTGCGGATCAGCATTCATATCAGCACTTGTCGAAAGTACCACCGGTGACGACGGCTGCGACCGGTAGCCGAACGTGAATGCCCCGGGAAGGATGTGTTCGCCATGGACGACCGAGGCATTCGACCCCGAGCCTTTTGCGATCAGTTCCGCAAGACGCGTCTGCAGTACGCGGGCAAATACTTCTGCAGGTGCAAAGTCCTTGCTTGAGCGGGCAAAGCCGCGCGTCGCATAACGAACTTCTGACTGGGCAATACCCGGCATCTCGACCTTAACGACCGAAGCATCCGGTGCGTCAGGCTGGCGAAAGGTCGAAGGCACATGCTTGTCGGCCTTCTGCCATGCGCCGAAATACCGCCGGGCGGCACGAAAAGCAAGGTTCGGGTCAATATTTCCGCTGATGATAACTGTTGCGTTGTCGGCGGTGACCAGCCGGTTCTTTGCAAATTTCAGGTCCGCAAAATCTATTTTCTGAAGCGATGCGGCAGAGCCGTTGATGGGCCGGCCGTACGGAAAAGTGCCGAAGAGGCGTTTTGCAATAACCCGATCGGCAACATATGCACCATCTTTTTCCAACTCCTCCACTTTATTCAATTGTGCAGTTTTGAGCGATGCGGTCGAGTCCTTGTCGATCGCGACATTCGCGATCGCCTGGGCCACAGTTTCGATCAAGGTAAGAAAATCGCCGCTTCGGGCTCTAGTGTCGATTTGGATATAGTCGTAATTGCACGACACATCAAAGCTTCCACCCAGCTCGTCGCGAAAGAAAGTTCGCGAATCCGCCGTCGGGAAAAAGCTGTCCGACAGCATCTTCATCACGCCTTCTTTTTCCTGCGGATCGAACGCCGAGCCGGCGTGGATGCGCAGTTTTAGCGATACAAGATCGTTCCCCGGCGTTTTCAATGTGAGGACCTTCATGCCGTTGAGAAGCTTTTCCTGCCTTGGGGTGGCAGATGGTTTTTGGGCGGGTATGACCGCCGCGAGAGCGAATGTAAGGCCGATCAACAATAATAGCTTTCTTGAAATACTCATTTTCCGTTTGGGTCGTAAAAGCGAAATGTTACCCTTTTTAGTTGCAAAACTCCATCAAAGTGTTGTAACCGCCCGCGCCGATAGCTCCCTGATCTTGTGGCGCCGGATGTTTTATCACGGGTTCTTTGCAGGCTTTGCGAGCTTTGCCTGGAGTAAAAACAAGGTTTCCCCCAAAGCCGCAAAGGCCGCAGAGGAACGCCGAGAAGAAGGTCTCCATCAAGCATCACAAGACCCTTGAGATCTACTTCCACGCGGCTGGGCAGGCGATGTTGAAAAAAGTTGATTTGCACAGGCATCGTGTTAAATAACCGGCGCATCTATCAAAGTTGAGGGAATGCGGTCCGTATCGTGCGGGAAATTTTTCTGGAAATTGTCAAATTCCACGAAAATAGCGTTATAATTATAGGATTACCTGGCTTGCCGGTCCATACAGGCAAGAGATTAGCGAGGCCGATACCATGGGAAAAGTAGTCAAGTATTGCAGCTCGTGTGACGAGGGTTTTTCAGAGAAGTTCGGGTTTTGCCCGAATTGCGCAGCGCCGCTGCAGGCATTCGAGATGAATCCGGTCGGTCAGAACAAGACGACGGACGGACCGATCATTATTCCGCCCGCGGTAGGGCCGGAACCAGCGGATACAGTTTCGCTGAACGTCGCCGATACGGTGCTGGACATCCCTGAGCCGGACGATCCGTACGTTACCGTGCCGGAGGCAACAGTGCCGTTGTTCGCGGTTGCGGACGAACCGATCGAAGTGGCAAATGCGGATGTGGCCGATGACGATGCGGATGAACCGGAAGCCGAACCCGTTTGGGCGGCCCCGGCAACCGTACCGTCGATCGAGGGAACGCCTGCTTACGCACGGAACATAACCAAGGACGACGATGGCGGCTATTATGTAACCGTTATTCAGGAAGGCAACGGACAGCAAAGAAATTTGCTGCTTTTGGGAGCCACAGCTTTGATGCTTACGCTGGCCCTGGGTTCGTACATGGTCTCATTGTTCCAGAAAGATATTTTTGTCGGTGCTATCGGCGACGACCGATCGCTTGCGTATCTGTTGGAAGATGTTCCGATGCCGGTTGAGGACGAAAAGAAACCGGACAAGGAAGATGCGGGCGGCGGTGGCGGCGGCGGTAAGAACGACCCGAAACCGGTGAATCAAGGCGACCTGCCCGATCAAACGCCGAATCCTATTCGCCCGCCCGACCCAAAGGTGCCTCGGCTTGATAATCCGGCGTTGGTCCTTCCGCCGCCTTCGACCGAAGGAAATCTGAAGACCGAGAAGAAGTACGGCCAGTGGGGTGATCCGAATTCCAGATTCAGCGACCTGTCAAGCGGCCCGGGTTCGGGCGGCGGCATGGGAACAGGTATCGGGACCGGAGCCGGCAGCGGCCGCGGAACTGGTATGGGCAGCGGATCGGGATCTGGTGCGGGCGGCGGAAATGGTGATGGATATGGCGATGGGACCGGAACGGGAAGGGCCGGTGCACCACCGCCGGGGCCGCCTGTTGGCGTTACATCAGCATTCAAGATACTTGCCAAGCCGAGAGCGACTTACACGGACGAGGCGCGGACGAATAACGTTCAGGGCAGCGTTCTGGTCAAGGTGACTTTGCTTGCGTCCGGCCAGGTCGGAAACGTAACGGTTGTTCGCGGGCTCCCGAACGGCTTGTCGGAACGGGCGATTGCGGCCGCGAAGCAGATCAGGTTCGAACCGAAAAAGATCAACGGCGTCCCGGTTTCGGTAACTCAGACGTTTGAATATACGTTCAGTATTTACTAAGAATAACGGAAATTTCGTTAGGGAACTACGGCCGACATTGTGCGGCCGTTTTTCTTTTGCTATGCGCAGAAGTCCGCGTGTTAGCACGTGCATCTACGTGGATGGCGAAGATAAACGCTTAGTCTTTTCGTTCGACGTTCGCTGGCTGCAGAAGTAAGCGTGTGTCATCCACCAATTCTCATTGGCCTATATCAGTGTCCGCCTCCTTTCGTAATTTTCGTGTCTTCATTTCGTTGGTTTCGTGGTAGCGGGCGAAATTTCGACCACGAAATCCACAAAAAAAAGACACGAAAATCACGAAAGCGAAGCTGCTTATTGAAATGTCGAACAAATCGGTGCGAGCTTCGACATTGGCTCTTGCGGCATCCGTATTTCAGGATCTAGATCGAATCATCCGAGGCCTTTGAGGCTTCGTCGAGTTCGAATCTATCGCGGTCGCGGCGTTCTAGTTTTTCTATTACATCCAGCGGCTGGTTGTCCTGGAAATTGATGCCCATCGCGTTCGCGTTGGCCTCGGCGTCAGATTGGCCGGGCGTCGGATTGTGGCCGAAAACCGCTTCCTCGCCGGTCGAATCTGCATCTTCCCACGTGGCGTCAATGTCTCCGCCTGAATCCGCCGGCGATGTGCCGCGATTCTCACGCAGCCGCTCCGCGAGCTCGCCCGGAGCCATCGGGGCATCCGCGATCTCTTCGTTCATTACTTCTTTTATCTCTTTATCGGTGGGAATTTCGCGGTCAGAAAATTTTGTTTGTTCACCCTGCATGATCGACCTCCTTGAAATGCTGTGTACAGTTAGAATAGCATAGCCAGGTCGATACGCGTGGTGTTGAGTATTACGCCATTACAAACGTAGCGGGCTTTTGCATTGTTGCTAATGAGCGCGGTGTTGAGTATTAAGTCCTTACTAACGTGCGGGCTTCGGCCAGGGCGGCGAGGATGCCCTTATTAACGTGCGGGCTTCTGCATCGGATAGGAGCTAAATAAACACCACCGATTGCGAGGTCGGTATCTCGAACCGTTTGCGGCAGCGCATATTTTTGCACATTAGCTGGTCATCGATGCGGACCATATAGTCCTTCGAATTGGCAAAGCGTGCGCGGTCATGTTCGTTCATGTTTCGCGGCGTCTGTTTTTTCTTACGGCGGGCCATCCAGCGGACATCGTAATCATTCCGTTCCCGACAGAATGGGCAGGAGAATGAAGCTGTTTTTATTTCCTGTCGTTCGTCGAAAATATCGCGTTCATGCATAGAATATTATTGTACCGTTTTTGGCGGGATGATGTCAGTTATGCCTGTAGTACGTTCAAGTACCCAGGAAGATCCGTATTTTCGTGTATTTTTTGCTCCGGTTCGTGCTGTTCGTGGTGGCGAAGCCGGGGCTGGATTTTGCAAAGTAAACAGCCGTTCCAGAGAAAATACAACTTCGTGCATTTTCGTGTCTTATTTTCGTGCCCATTCGTGGTCCGGCTCCCGGCTTCGCCACCACGAAACGGCACGAAAAATAGACACGAAATTCACGAAGAGAATCAAGAGGTAATTTTTACTCCTCTGTGCCCTTTGTGTATTCAACTTTGGGACCTTAGTGGTGAGAAACGGTTTTTTCCCGCGTGGGTTAGGTAAGTTTTCGCAGGTACGCAAAGCTAAAAATACCGGTGTCGTGTCCGTCCGTAAAATGAAAGTTGAGTGCATAGCGGCCGACAATCGACGTATGTTTGAACGCCAGGTCGTCCGCCACCGCCTTGTCATTCAACGTCTTTTTTCCCGTCCACTCATCAATGCATCCGGCGCACGGGCAAGCACGTCTTAGCTGAACGGCGTTGTAATGCGTTTTAGTTTCGTCCGACCATTCGATCGTGATATCGCTTTCGCTTTCTTCAATAATTCGGATAGGTTCGATCATAGATCATTCAAAAGGTGGCCGTTGATCGCCTCCGGATCAATGCCATAATGCGAGGCGTGATAGACAGCCTTTCCGTCTCTGATAACGAACGCCTGAGGCGATTGGTGACGATGGCCGGTCCGCGCCTCGACCGCGTTGGAAATGTCGCGGTTCTGCTGGACGACGATCATATTTATGTTGCCTTTCACATCAGTTATCAACTCTTTGACATGCATGCTTATGCCGCACGTGCTGCTGTGCTTAAAGATCACGACCGGGCCGCCATGAGAGCTTTCAAAAAGGGCCTCGAGCGTGTCGAGCGATTCAATATTCAGAAATGTTGCGGTCATTATGGATCAATATTGCGCCGGGCCAAGCCGCGGGAAAACCTTGCGGTAGGCAACAAGATTAGATGCAGTTAGAAGCGGGATCACAAAATAAACACCAATGCAAAAGGCCATCTGTCCTGCGATAACGAGCAAAAGATTTAGCCCGATCAGGCCGGCGATACCGCCGATGTTCTTCATTGAGGCCCGCGCGCTTAGCTTGATCGCATCCCAGCTCGAAAGCTTTCGGTCCACTATCAGCGGAAATGTGAATATCATCAGCGAATGAATGCATGTCATCACGATCGCGACGACCATATCAACGGCAAGTGCCGCCAAAAAAGTTCCGATGATAATCGACGGATCAGCATTCTTGCCCATGACGGCCGCCGCGATCAGTGGCGAGTACATCGTAACAAACAGGACGATCATGTAGGTTACGATCGGGACAACAAAGACGATCGTCGCAAGTGCGCTGGGGCCAAGATACTGAAATCCTTTCCAAAGGTCCTCGAAATTTACCGGGCCCGATCCGTCGATCTTCTTGAGATAGCAGGCAAAGATGCCGCAGATCATTGCGCCGATCAGAACGTACATCGTAAAACCCGCGATCAGGCCGCCGACCAAAGAGATCGCGAACAGGGGCCAATAGTCGCTCTTGATCAGGTCCCACGCTTCCCGAAGGCATTCGACCGGTTTGATCGCTCCGGCGTTGAACTCAAAATTTAGGCCAGGGTTAGGCATCGTTGTATATCCGCGACAGGTAGTCCCGAACCATTCTATCACTTGCGAACTGCGGCGTAAGCGTGGCGAGCGCATTTTTCATCATAGCGATCCAGGCGGTTGGCAAACCGTTCTGGCCGCGCTCGTAGTACCGCGGAATGACCTCGTTCTCGAGTGCTTCATACAGAGCGGCGGCATCGGCGGCGTCGGTCGCCTCGTCATCTTCACCGGCCGGAAGTTCGCCGATCTTGAAGCCATTCCTGCCGTTGTAGCCTTCGATCCACCAGCCATCGAGAATTGAAAAATTTAGTGCCCCGTTCATCGCGGCCTTCATCCCACTCGTGCCGCTTGCCTCATGCGGACGACGCGGAACGTTCATCCATACATCAACCCCATGGACCAGATATCGGGCGACTTCCTGATCGTAATCCTCGATAAATACGGCCCGCCGCTGCCAATTGGAATCGTGGTTTATGCTCATCAACTGCTGCAGTATTTCTTTCGCTGTTTTGTCCTGCGGGTGGGCCTTGCCCGCGAAGACGAACTGCACCGGGCGTTCAGCGTCATCGACAAGTTTCAAAAGCCGGTCGATGTCCGACAGCATCAGGTTCCAGCGTTTATATGCGGCAACCCGGCGGGCAAAACCGATGGTCAGAACATCGGGCGAAAAGAGCTTGCGCGTATCCTGGTGTTCGTTGATCGTATCTCGTTCGCCGGTCTCGGCCCTTTGCGTGCGTTCACGGATAAAGGCGATCATTATTCGCTTGAGCAGGATGTGGGTGGACCATATATCCTCGTCGCTGAGGTTGTCCACGGCATAGGCCCAGTCGTCCGGATCGGCCAGCCGTTTGTTCCAATCATCGCCGATAGTCGAACGATACATGCCCTGAAACAGCGGTGCGACCCAGGTCGGGGCATGCACGCCGTTTGTGACGTAGCTTATCGGAACATCGGCCGTATCATCAGCACCCGGGAACATTGCCTTCCATAGGCCGCGCGAAACCTCGCCGTGCTTTTCGCTAACGCCGTTGGCCGAACGGCACATTCGAATGGCAAGCGGCGTCATGCCAAATCCTTCTTCTTTATCGTCCGGGTCGGAGCGCCCAAGTTCGAACAGTTCTTCCTCGTTCAGCTTTAACGCGTCGATAAAACCCGAATCAAAACAATCGCGGATCTCACTGGTCGAAAAAAGATCGTTGCCCGCAGAAACTGGAGTATGCGTAGTGAAAACGCACTGCCTGCGCACCGCCGGAATTGAATCAAGAAAGTCCGCGTCCGGGTTGGCCGCAAGATATTCACGGGCCAGTTCGAGCGTAAGAAACGCGGAGTGGCCTTCGTTCAGGTGAAATACGGACGGCGACATTCCCAACCGTCGAAGCAGCCTGACGCCGCCGATGCCAAGCACCTTTTCCTGCACGATCCTTGTCTCAGAACTTCCGCCATAAAGATGGCCGGTTATCATCCTGTCAACTTCAGCGTTCTGTTCGATATTCGTATCAAGCAGATAGAGCGAAATCCGCCCAACACGTGCGAGCCATGCCTGAGCAAAGACCTCGCGGCCGCGAAGATGGACCATTGTCAAAACGCGCTCGCCGGCGTTATCGACGACAGGCGTTATCGCGAGTTCCGATCCGAGAATGTCCTGGTAGCTTTCTTCCTGCCAGCCATTGTGCCCGATCGATTGCCGGAAATAGCCGTATCGGTAAAGCAGCCCGACGGCGACGAGCGGAATGTTCAGGTCGCTTGCCGATTTCAAATGATCGCCGGCAAGAATTCCAAGCCCGCCCGAATAGATAGGCAGGGAATTGTGCACACCGTACTCCGCGCAAAAGTATGCGACCGGATGCTCATTAGAAATGTGGCCAACGGGTTGCGCTGGCTCGCCCATGTAGGCGTCAAAATCTTCCCGAAACCGCCGAAGGCGTTCGACATATTCCTGGTCAGTGGACTTTTGCAAAAGGCGAAGCTCATTCACTGACTTTAGAAGCAGCCGCGGATTCTGCTCGTACTTTTCCCAAAGCGACGGGTCCAGTTCGCGAAACATTTCTGAACCTTCCGGGTGCCAGGACCAGTAAAAGTTCATTGACAGATCATTTAAAGCCGCAAGCGGTTCGATCAAACGCTGGCTTGCAGGTGTAGCGGCACGAGTTGTCGGCAGGGTCGATTCGCTATCGATCGAATCAAACTCGCTCAGTTCTTTTTGGTCAAACTCCTTCATAAACGACAAAATACTTTGCTTCATTCGCGGCAAAGTATCAAGGAACTATAGAACGAATTATGGACCGCTATCAAATTCAAACATTTTGTAAGCGAGTTCTTATAGGCCGGAATGACGTGTGAAAGCTAGTGCATCCGACGAATGAAAGAAGACAAAATTGACGATAATACTCGTGTCGTCGTTGAGAAGAGCAGCCCTGACCGCATCCGCCGCAACAGGTGCAGCCTCGTGTTTTGGATAGCCAAATACACCGGTTGAGATCGACGGGAATGAGATAGTTGCAAGACCGTGTTCTGCAGCAAGCCTGATCGAGTTCGTGTAGCACGCGGCCAGAAGGTCCGTGTCGCGGCCATCGTTTCGGCCATAGATCGGGCCGACCGTATGAATGACGTATCGCGCTGGCAGTTCGCCTCCGGTTGTCATGACCGCCTGACCGGTTGGGAGGCCGTTGGGATATTCAGCCTTGCGGATCTCCCGGCATTCCTCCAGAATTGACGGGCCGCCGCGTCGATGTATCGCTCCGTCAACGCCGCCGCCGCCCATCAAGGTCGAGTTCGCTGCATTGACGATGGCATCGACCTTTTCGTCCGTGATATCTCCGACTTTTACGATCAGCCGTCCGTCAAGAAACGATTCGATCATCTGGAAAGCTTACAGTATTTCGCGCTTGTCCCTAAGCCGCCCAACCGGCATGAATCGGTAATGGAGAGCAACAAAACCCCCGAAGATCATGCCGCCGAGGGCGAGCATGCCGCCAACATACGTATAGTTAGAAAAATTTCCAAGTCGAATGAGCCACCATAAAAAGCCGATCGCGCCGCCGCCCGCCGCGAAAAGTAAGGGTAGCCAAACAAACTGCAGAAGCGGACCTTTTGCACGGCCGGCGCGGTCGCTGAAGATCAATGGCTTGAACCTGTCGTACTCCCAAGCCGCCAGCCACAGCGCGG
>CAUJFK010000133.1 GCA_963169175.1 Acidobacteriota bacterium
ATCAAGGACATGCTCCGCGATGTGTGTGAGGCAAATGATATCCCTCCGAATTTCTTTTACTACATGGCGATCCCGCCTTCGATGTTCGCCAATGTGGCAAAGAAGATCGTCAAGAATGGGCTTGGCCGCAACGAAAACGGCAACTGGCGGCGGTTCATTTTCGAAAAGCCGTTCGGCCGCGATCTCGCGTCGGCACAAAAGTTGAACGCAGACCTTTTGAAGATCCTCGACGAAAAACAGATCTATCGGATCGACCATTATCTTGGTAAAGAAACCGTACAGAACATAATGGTTTTCCGTTTTGGTAACAGCGTTTTCGAGCCGATCTGGAACCGGAATTTTGTCGATCATGTACAGATAACGGTCGCCGAAACACTTGGCGTCGAACAACGCGGCGGATATTACGATTCGGCCGGTGCCTTGCGCGACATGATCCCGAATCACATTTTTCAACTCGTAACGTTAACGGCAATGGAGCCGCCCGCTTCCTTCGATGCCGATTCGGTACGCAACGAGCAAGTAAAGGTCCTCCACGCGATCCAGTCCTTCTCACCTGAAGATGCTCTAAATTGCGCGGTCCGCGGACAGTACGGCGCCGGTGAGATCGACGGTAAAGCTGCTCCGGGTTATCGCAGCGAGGAAAAGGTCGCACCCAATTCGAATACCGAGACCTACGCGGCCCTAAAATTTGAGATCGACAATTGGCGATGGGCAGATGTGCCGTTTTATGTACGGACCGGAAAGCGGCTTGCGGCCCGGCACACGAGCATTATCATTCAGTTCAAGCAGGCGCCGCTTACCCTGTTCCGCGACACGCCGGTTGACCGGTTGACGACCAATCGCATCGTGATCCACATCCAGCCGGACGAAGGTATTACGCTGCATTTTGGTGCAAAGATACCAGGCCCGATCGTGAAAATTGGGGCCGTGGACATGGATTTCAATTACGTCGATCACTTTGGCGAACAGATCTCGACCGGTTACGAACGGCTTCTATACGATTGCATGGTCGGCGACGCCACGTTGTTCCAGCGCGCGGATATGGTCGAGGCGGGATGGCGGGTGGTCACGCCGATCCTGGATGTCTGGGGCGCGATTCCCGCCCGCAGTTTTCCGAACTATCCGGCAGGTTCGTGGGGACCGCCCGAGGCAGATGACATGATCGGCCGCGATGGCCGCAGTTGGAAGAACACCTTGATCTAGCAACGGCAAATGCCAACAGCATGGGCAAAGGACTTGCTTTTCACACCATAGGAAAATACCATCTGAATTCAACAGAAGATGGAAATTGAGATAGTCATAGCCGCGTGCCTCCTTGTTGCCATAACATTTCTGGCAACGGTTGACATGGCATTCGCATATCTGTCGGATCTTGGTTTGCGCCGTGTTGCAAGCGAAACCGAAGAAAATAAGCCGCAATCGGCAAAGTCCCTTCGTGACATCCTCGACGATCGGCCGCGATTCCGCTTCGTCCTTTCCTCGACAATACAGATACTTCTAATTTGCGTAACTGTCGTCCTGACGATGATCGTGCTGCGTTTCGCCGGCGATGATCGGGCTGTGTTGATCCTGTTTGCCCTGGTTTCGGCGGGAGCATCGACCGTGATCTTCCGGCAGATACTCCCTCGAATGTTCGTTCGAAGTGATCCGGAGCGCCGCCTCCTGTTGCTGCTGCCGGTCGTTGGGCCGTTGTATCGTGCGGCGGCGGTGATAACGCGGCCGTTTGCCGGTTTCTTTGCTCCAAAAGAATCCGCCAGGTTTGACGCAACGGTCGCACCAGACCTGTCGGACGAACGCTCTGACGATTACGCGGATGATTTCCACGCACTGATGGAGGTCGGCGAAGCAGAAGGCATTATTGAAGAAAATGAACGCGAGCTGATCGAGTCGGTGGTCGAGTTTAACGAGACGCGTGCTGACGAGATAATGACGCCGCGGACCGAAATGTGTGCCATCCCACTCGAGTCGACCATAATTGCCGCACGCCAGTTGATGGTCGAAGAAAAGTACTCTCGACTGCCTGTTTACCGCGACAATATAGACAACATTGAGGGAGTGATCTATGTTCGTGACCTGCTTCAGGCCTGGGCCGAAGGCAAAGAGAACGAAAAGATCGATTCGATCCTGCGTGACCCGTTCTTTGTCCCTGAGACAAAGCCCGCCGCCGAACTATTGAAAACAATGCAGATAGGCCACGTGCAGTTGGCAATAGTGATCGATGAGTACGGCGGTGTCGCCGGTATTGTAACCGTAGAAGACATACTCGAAGAAATAGTTGGCGAGATCGAGGACGAAGATACTGAGGAAGAAGAAATAATCGAAATAGTAGAAGGTGACGGCGGATACTGGGACGTTCTCGGTTCGACAGACATAGATAAGATCGAGCGATTGTTCGGCCTTGAGATCGAGGACGACGATTTTACGACCATGGCGGGATTGGTAACAAGCGAAGCCGGATATGTGCCAAAGATCGGCGAAAAGCTTTCGTTCTATGGCCTGAATATCGAGGTGCTGCAAGCGGATGAAAAAAAAGTTGGATTGCTGCGGCTGCGGCCTGCATCTTCGACGGACGAAACCGCTGACGAGACCGCCGCTGCCTGATGTATTGCCCCGCCGCCATTTGCTATACTGAATGATCCAGACAAAAGGAGGACCTCTGTTATGTCTATCAGACTTGGTGATGAAGCACCAAATTTCACCGCTCAAACTACGCAGGGCGAGATCAATTTTCACGAATGGCTGGGCAGCGACTGGGGCGTGCTTTTCTCGCACCCGAAGGATTACACGCCGGTCTGCACGACCGAACTCGGCATGGCAGCAAAGCTAAAACCCGAATTCGACAAAAGGAACGTCAAGGTGATGGGATTGAGCGTTGACCCGCTCGATTCGCACCTCGGCTGGGAAAAGGATATCGAAGAAACGCAAGGCACCGCCGTTAACTTTCCGATGATCGCGGACTCGGATAGAAAGGTTTCGGACCTTTACGATATGATCCATCCGAATGCGAACGATACACTGACCGTTCGCTCGGTCTATGTCATCGGGCCGGATAAGAAGGTCAAATTGATGATCACGTACCCGGCGAGCACCGGCCGCAATTTTGACGAAGTGCTCCGCGTGATCGACTCATTGCAGCTTACATCAAACTACAGCGTCGCAACGCCGGTAAATTGGAAAGACGGCGATGACTGCATAATCGTCCCGTCGATCTCGAACGAAGACGCGAAAGAAAAATTCCCCGCCGGCTGGAAGGAAGTGAAACCCTATCTGCGCGTCACGCCGCAGCCGAATAAGGTAAAAGGCGATTCGCAGACGGCTTAACAGTCGAAACCGCGAGCGGTAGCGACCGGCCTCCTAATCAAGGCGGAAGGCGGAAGCCCGCACGAAGTAAGGCGCTCCCGTTTTCGGCTGGGTCTGAAAGTTAAAATGAAACTCCAAGCCCAAGTCGGCGACGAAAAACACGAGGTCGAGATCCGACGTGACGGCGATAGTGCATTCGCCTGCGTGGATGGCCGCGAGTACGAACTCGAAGTTTCGGAGCCAGAAAAAGGCGTTTATCTATTCAAGAACAACGGCAAGATAGTCGAGGTTTTTGTCTCGCCGCGAGCCACACCAAACGAGCCTGTTCTCGTACAAACCTCTGGTCATTCGCTGGAAATAACCCTAATCGACCCAAAGCGACTTCGCGGTTCGGGCAATCGCTCCGAGCACGGGGACGGAGCGGCGGAGTTAAGAACGGCGATGCCTGGAAAAGTTGTCAGGCTGCTATGCGAGCTTGGTGCCGAGGTAAAAAAGGGAGACGGTGTGATCGTCGTCGAAGCGATGAAGATGCAGAATGAGCTAAAGGCACCCAAAGATGGTATTGTCAAAGAGATCAAGGTCGCGGAAGGAACAACCGTTTCGGCCGGAGATCTATTGGTCGTCATAGATTAGCGACTAGGCAAAAGATGCGGGCCGCTAGCGTTCCTTAGGTAAAGGAGAAACAATATGGCCCTGTCAGAAAATGATAAAAACGAAGTAAAACAGCGTGTACTTATCTCGCTCGAGCATCTATTTACAGACCTGACCGAAAAGTACAACACTGAGGAAGATCACGACAAGGTGTTGTATATCATGGATGTAGAAAACCGCATCAAGCAGTCGTTGATGGACCCTGTCCTTACTTAGCGCTTGCAGGGACGGCCGTCATATACATGCAGAGGCCCGCGCGTTAGCAAGGGCTTAATGCGGAGGTTGGATGTTAAGCCCTTGCTAACGCGCGGGCTTCCGCATCGGTTGCGAATTTTTGCCTGAATAGGCGAGCATGTTTGCGAGCAGCCGATACGCACCCGGGACGCCCGCGGGCAGTTGGCGGAAGAGCGAATAGCTGCAATAGATAAACTTCCCTTTCCCAACGTCCGCGACAACCAGCCCGCCTTTGTTTTCGGCCTCGTTTGCGTCATGCGATTCTAATAACCCGACATACTTCGGGTCCATCGTCGAAAAGTTGTAAAGATTCCGCTCCTGTACCCAACCTTCGAAGTCTTTGTCGGTTATCTTGTTAGGCGAATTCAAGACCGGATGCACGGCATCGAGGATCGTAACTTTTGCCAACTCATCCGAAACCCGCGGCCCTTGCTGTGCCGGAAACGGCGCGAGATTTTGCTGTGTATATCCCGGCAACTGATATTGAACGATCAGCGTCCCGCCGGAATTTGCAAAATCGAGCAGCCGCTTGTTGTTCGCCACAACATCCGGCCTGACCTGGTACGCGCGAATGCCGACGACGATCACATCGTATTTTGCAAGATCGCCCGATGCCAAGGTCCCTTCATCGATGGTTTCGACGCTGTAACCCATCTGCTTCATCGCCTCCGGCACACGGTCTCCGCTGCCTGCGATGTAGCCGATCCTGGCCGGCGCGGTTTTTAGATCGAATACGTTCACCTTCGCCGCGGCGTCATTATAAAGTCGATGCGTTTGAATATGCGGGTACGACAACGTCCGTATCGAGCTCCCGTATTCGGAATTTCCGGCAACAGCTGACGCATTGATGTGAAAGCTGCCTGCCGAAGGGTTAGAGCGAATCTTGATACTAAACGGCACTGATGCGCTCTCGCCTTTTCTATCGAGGCTGAACGCCGGATCGCCCGACGCGGCCCAACCGGCCGGGAGCGATAATTTCACGTTTCCGGTGACCGGCCCTGAGGAATTATTCGTGACCGTAACAGCAATTTTCTTTATTGTTTCCCGCGCGTTGCGGGCGATGATCATCAGATCCTGATCGACCGAGACCGAAACCGCCGGCACAACCACCAATGGCCGGCGAAGTTCGCCGCGAATATCGTCGGCATAACGATATTCGACCGGCTGTCGGAACGTGATCTCCTTTCCGGCAACCGTCATTTTTATTTCCGCAAACGCAACCGGCGCTTGAAACGGAAGCGTCTGTTCGCTCCCGCCGCTCCAGCTAAACAGATCGCCACGCCTCGGTTGTTCGAGCCAGTAAGGCTGTGTCGGCGAGGCATCGGCGCCAACAGTTACGTTAAAGTTTGCCCCAAAATTCGCCGTTTCCCTTCTGAATTGCTGGCCTTGAGTTTGGGAGGTTTGATCTGCCGGCTTCACCGTCCATCGTGGCGGTGTTTTGATATCGACGCTATTAACTTTAATCGACGGTTCGGACGGATGAAAAACGCGGGCCGATACCGAAAAAGTCGTACCCGGCACAACTGTTTCGCCGTCGCTTAGAACATCGATCTGAATGCCGGCAGCCGAGCGAAGAGCGGCCCGGAACTCAAGCTGCTTCTGCTCCATAAACGCCTTCGATCCCGGTGATACGGCACTCAATCCGGCTTCCGAAGCCGCATTGTGGCCTTCGATCAGGAGCGGCACGATCGCCGCCGGATCGCGCACGTCATATCGTTCGAGAGCTTGTGAAGCTACCTTCTTAACCCTTTCCGCAAGCTCAATGAATTGCGGTGAACTCTCGCCGGTATTCACCACAATTCCACCGACGGATGTATCGAGCGATGCGAATATTTCAGATTCAGCCGTGCCGGAAGCCGCAGACGTAAGATCGAGCGATGAGAAAAACGGGCCTTTCAGTTCAAGCACGCCTTGCTCCTGCGTTCGATGCTGGCTGCGGGCCTCCATCGCGATCTGAAAATACGAGCGGCCAAGCATTGCATCATACTTGCCGGTGTTTACGCGAAGATTCGCCTCATTTGCGCCGCGATGCCTGATGTAGAATTTCTTCACCTGCCAAACCGGCCCGGCGTCGGTGCATTGAGAACTATCCGCGGCCGCCTTGACCGCGATCGGCGCTAGATAGCCCGAAAACTGATGCTGGCCGTGGCCGTCGGCTGGCGTCCCCGTGAACTGTGCAATGACGACAAGCGGCCGAAAGTTTCGGATGGCCCGGACCGCATCGCACAATACGATCTTTTCATCCCATTTCTCTTTCGCTTCGGCCAAAGTCTTTGAAAAACCGTAATCGTAAGCCCGCGTGAAATACTGCTCGGTGCCGTCGAGTTTCCGCGCTTGCAGCAACTCTTCGGTGCGGATCACGCCGAGCGCCTCGCCCAGTTCAGGGCCGATAATATTCTGCCCGCCATCGCCGCGTGTAAGTGAAAGATAGGCCGTCCGTGCGTTCTCGCCTCGTGCGAGATAGGCGAGCAAGGCCGTGTCCTCATCATCCGGGTGCGCACCGATCATCATCGCACTCGCGGTGGTGTTCAAACGTTTAAGCGATCGCCCAAGGCCAAGCGCTCCCTGATCGTAAACCGGCTTTATCTGCGCGTCGGCTGGTTGCGGGGAGTTTAACCACAGAGACACGGAGACACAGAGAAGAATCAGGAGACAGATGCAGCGGGCAAATACGGAATGCGGAGCAATTTTCATACAAGTTCTTCTAAAACACTCTGTGCCTCTGTGTCTCTGTGGTTATTGTCGCCGTTCACCGTCAGGCTGATCAGATAACCTGCGATGACCGTGACCAGACAGCCGATGACGTTGAACCAGAGGAATTCAATATTTGTGTACCAGCTTGCTATCCAGACGGAGGCGATGCCGAACAGCAGCCCGAAAAATGCACCTCGCGACCTCGCGCGTTTTACGACGAAAGCCAGCACGAAAACGCCAAGCAGCGAGCCATAAAAGAACGAGCCGAATTTGTTTACGACCTCGATGAGTGAGCCGAGGTTGGTCGCAAAGATCGCGACAATACAGGCGAAAATTCCCCAGATAAAAGTGCTGATCCGACCGACTGCGACATAATGCGCATCGCTCGCTTCGGGTGCGTAGAGGCGGCGGTAAAAGTCGATGGTCGTTGCTGTGGCGAGGGCATTAAGTTCCGCCGAGATCGACGACATCGCGGCCGCAAATATCGCGGCGATCAAAAGGCCGATAACACCCATCGGCATATTTTGGAGGATAAAGGTCGGGAATGCGTAATTCACATCGTTAAAACTCTTGTCACTCGTTTCTTTAACGAACGCGACCGCATCCTTTCTGGAATCGTTGAATCTCTTGTCCGAATCAATATATGCCTGACGAAATTCCGCGATCGGGTTCTCGGAAAAATTTATCGCTGCATCGCGTCGCGTCGCATGCGCCTCGGCAAAATTTCTCTCGATCGTTTGGAATCTCGAATCGGTTTCTGCCTTTGCGATCTCGGTCGCGTTGAACACGATCGGCGGTGCCGTGAACTGATAAAAGATAAAGACCATGACTCCGATCAACAGTATAAAAAACTGGATCGGGATCTTTAGAAACGCGCTCATCAGAAGCGAAGTCCGGCCTTCGTCAACCGATTTTGCTGTCAAAAATCGCTGCACCTGGCTTTGGTCGCAGCCGAAATAGCCGAGCATCAGAAACAGCCCGCCTATCAATCCCGACCAGATCGTGTACTTCTCCGTCAGGTTGAAACTCGTATCGACCGTATTCAATTTCCCGAGCGAGCCGGCAAGGTGCAGCCCGTCATAAAGCGAGACGCCGGTAGGAAAGCTCCACAAAATGACGACAAAGCAGACGCTCAAACCGACGAAGATGACGATCATCTGTTTGACGTCCGTCCAAGTCACCGCCTGAACGCCGCCGAAAACCGTGTAAACTGTGGTCGAAAGCCCGATCGCAAAGATCGTTGCGATCAGGTTCCAGCCAAAGACGATCGAAAGCACGATCGACGGAGCGGAAATGATCGTACCAACGCCGAGGCCGCGAGAAATAAGAAAGAAGAAGCTCGTCAGCGTGCGGACGCGCACATCAAATCGCTTTTCTAAATACTCATACGCCGTAAAAACATTCGCCCGATGAAAGAACGGAACGACGGTTACGCAAAGGATTATCATCGCCAACGGCAGGCCGTAATAAAACTGGATAAACCGCATCCCGTCGCTGTATGCCTGGCCCGTCGTTCCGACCAGCGTGATGGCCGACAACTGCGTCGCCATCACAGACAGCCCGACCGCCCACCACGGCAGGCTTCGGTTCGCAAGGAAATAGCCCTCCTTACTGTTGGTGTGCTTGGTCATTCGGATGCCGTCCCAGATCACGTAAACGAGATAAGCAACGACGATCGCCCAGTCGAGAAGTTTCATGCAATAGGTATAGAAACGCGACGTTCAACTTTCAAGTTTGTTTTTTCCTAAGCGATATACACGGGGCTCTTTTCGTGGATCTTCGTGTTTCCATTTCGCGCGTTTCGTGGTTCGGGGCAAAACCGGAACCACGAATTGCACGAAAGATGACACGAAATTCCACGAAGAAGAAACCCAACGGCGCTAGGTCGAGAAGTACTTGGAAAACGCCCACAATGCCGTTATGACAAGAAACGTAAAGCCGATGACCGCGGCGTAAACACGGTGCCAGAACCAATCGGGTTTGTCTATCGGCGGCGGTTTGTCCTTGATCTCGTGCATAAACTATGTTCGGTGAAAACCGCGTTCTATGTCTTTCATCGAAAGCCTGAGTATCACCGGCCGCCCATGTGGGCACGTCGTTGGCGATGATGTTAACAGAAGCCTGTCGATCAGCCACTGCATTTTTTCGAGCGTCAATTTCATATTGATCTTGACCGCCGCTTTGCACGCCAGACTTGCGGCAATATTGTCTCGCAGCGAAGCCTTGGCAGAGCCGCGTTTTTCGATCTCGATCGCATCAAGTATTTCCGCGAACAAATTCCTCGCCTCGGCCGGCGGCACGTCGGTAGGGATCGATTTTATCGCAACGGTCCGGCCGGAAAGCTGCATAAGGCCAAATCCGAGCTCTGAAAGATGTTCCTCGACCAATTTGAACGCCTCGGCCTGGGCCGGCGTGAGATCGACCGTTTCCGGGAGCAGAAGGTTCTGCGATTCGATCGGGCGATCGGTCTCTTTCTTGCGAAATTTATCAAACAGTATCCGCTCATGCGCCACGTGCTGATCGACAAGCAGCAGGCCTTCGTCGTCAACCGCAATAATAAAACTGTCGTGCAGTTGGGCAAGCGGCCGGATCTTCGACGTTGCCAGATTCTCTGTTTCCGCTGGCCTGACCAGCCTTGCCGCTGAGTTCAAGGGCGGCACCTCGAACGCAAATGCCTGATCGTTCTGCGGAATGTCCGGGCCGTCCGTAACAGGTTCGCTGCTGCCCGTTCGGATCTCCGCGGCCCGTTCGAAATCCGCGGAGGAGTCAAGCATGGCGGACCCTTCCGGCGTCGGCGCTGGCCCGGAACCATTCAGGCCGGCAAAAAGTTGCGGCGGGATCAGCACGTCTTCGATGCCCGAACCAACTTCATTCGGTCCGGGATCAAACGGCATCCCGGGCTGAACAGATCCGTTATTCGGTACAGTCTCACCTATCTCGGTGGCGGCACTGGTGACAAACCCGAGCGGTTCGGCACCGTTCGCCGCGGCAGCGGCGCGTTCGGCGGGTGTGTCCCGATCAACTTCAGGTACCACACCGGCGCGGGCCAGCGAACCGCGAACCGCTTCGGCAATGACATCTTTGACGGCCTCATTTCGGCGAAAGCGTACTTCCGTCTTTGCCGGGTGAACATTTACGTCAACCTCTTCGACCGGCACTTCAACAAAAAGGAACGCGACGGGATAAACTCCGTGGGGCAAGACAGAGCGATAGCCTTCGAGCAACCCCGCGGCGATCGTTTTGTCGCGGACAAACCGTTGATTAACAAAAAAATACTGCGCATCGCGGTTCGTCCGGCGTTCGCGCGGGGCAGAGACAAACCCGGACACCTTTGCGACAAACTCACGGCCGCCCGTAACAGGCAGCAAGCTTTCAAGAATGCCTGAGCCGAATATCTGAAACGCCCGTTCGCGCAGGTCTCGGGCGGGCGACGCGGACAGGACCTCGCGCCCGTTATTCGTCATCGTAAATGCGATCTCAGGGTGGGCCAAGGCATAATGCGTCACTATCCCAGCGAGGTGATAATTCTCGGTCGCCTCAGACCGCATGAATTTCCGCCGTGCGGGCGTGTTAAAGAAAAGGTCCCGAACGGAGATCGTCGTACCAGTATCGCGGGCCGCGTCTTTAACATCGATAAGCCGTCCGCCTTCGATCAAAACGCGCGTCGCTGCCGGCTCTTCTTCAACCTTGGTGACGAGCTCGACCTTCGCAACCGACGCGATCGACGCCAGGGCCTCGCCGCGAAATCCAAGCGTCGAGATCATGCCAAGATCATCAAGCGTGCGAATCTTGGAAGTTGCGTGCCGCTCAAATGCGAGGATCGCGTCATCGCGGACCATTCCGTGCCCGTCATCGGCCACACGCATAAGCCGCCGCCCGCCCAATTCTATCTCGATCCTGATCCGCCGGGCACCGGCATCGATGGCATTTTCGACCAGCTCCTTGATCACGGACGCCGGCCGCTCGACCACCTCGCCCGCTGCGATCTGGTTTGCCAAGTTGTCCGATAATATGCGGATCTTGCTCATTCTAAAGATAGATAACGCGATGCCCCTTGTCGCAAAGGTCGATCGACTCATACGCCCAATCGATAAAATTCGGACCAAAACGATCGGCGAACGAGACAATGTTCAAAGTTCGTTCCTGGAGATGTCCGTGCGGCACCACGGCCGCGAAGAGGCCGTTTATCCTGCGGTTGACGGTCTCGTCCAGTTCGAATCGCCGCCGCCAATATTTTTTTTGCATAGCCGCAATATGGTAAAGGATCTTTCTGCGCCGCGTTGCAAGGTCAGCGGCAAGCGTGATATCAATTTCCGACAACGCTTCATCCAGCCGGTGCAGTTCCGCATTGATAGTCTCTTCGGCCCCGGCGAATAACTTTCCGGTATTCTGATCAATAAACTTATCTACGAGCTGTGGAAGGATCGCTTCCTTGCCGCCAAAAATATCGGGCAGCGTGAGGCTGTACTTTTCCAGCGTCCGGGCGTGCTTTGCCTCAAGGAATGTAAAGCTTTGCCGGTGTAGGATTGTCGTCACGGGCCGCTCCAAAATTCGATAGACTTCGCTGTTCTGAGCAAAATATGCGATCTCGGCCCCGCCGCCAAAATAACAGATGGTTGGAAAAAGCTCATCCTGCACCACGGGCCGCAGCATTACGCCCGGGCTGAAGCGTTCGGGTGTTTCGGCGGCGGCGGATGCCAATTGATCGACGCTGAAGCTGGTTTTGCCGTCCTTTACATGGATGGTGCCGTCACCTTTTCGTCGAAGTGCCATCCGCCGGCCGGCAGCATCGTGCCAAAACAAC
>CAUJFK010000134.1 GCA_963169175.1 Acidobacteriota bacterium
CGTCAGCATGTGCTGATAGAGAAGGACAAACCGATAACGCGCGAAAATCTTATCGAAGCGCTAAGGGCAGGGCGATCATTTATTGGTTTTGATGTTCTGGGTGATACGACCGGTTTTAGATTTGGTCAGTGTGATATTGACGCCCTTTGTGTTAACTCTCCCGCCGAATCGCGCATTGCCTTGTTAAAGGACGGACAAAAATTGACGGAAGATCAAGGCCTCTCGCTGAAGTATGGGCCTTTTGATAAGGGAGTTTATCGCGTTGAAGTTTATCTCGACCAACTCGGCCCGCCATTTGATAAAATGCCCTGGATCATTTCGAACCCGATCTATGTTCGGTAGATTCGTTCGAACTGGTCACGGCCGCGTTTCTGCCGGGCGGCAAACGATTCACTGAGAGCGAACATCAAAAGAGAGCATATTTATACAGGTATAACCTGATTCGGATAACAAATGAGAGTATTTAAGCGACAGATTTTCGGCCTCCTGATCGTTGCGATGGCGTTAGCGGTGCCGGCATTTGCACAACAGATCCAGCGGACTCCCTTTGACGTAACAAGCTATCAAATAGATGCTCAATTGCAGCCGCTGGAGAACAAGCTGACGGCGACGGCGGACGTAACTTTTGTACCGTTTGAAGATACGCGGTCGGTGTCGTTCGAGCTAAACGGCTCGCTGAAAGTGGACTCGATAACACGGCTTGGTGTTGAGACCGCCGCACTGGCGACAACCGTGATGCCCAAGGGCAAGCAGGCAAAGGCCGTTAAAGCCGCGCCACAGCCTATCGTCCCGGCGGGCGAGATCACTTTTGTTCAGGACCAGGTTGGCGTTTCTGATCTTGGGCCAAGCGTCCGCATCGACCTCGGCCAGGACGTTGTAAAAGGCACACCGGTCAAACTCCGGTTCAAATACAGCGGCGTGCTGAATACGCCAAGCGGTGGCCCGCTGCTGACCAAACGGCTTGCCTACGTCGGCGAGGATCAGGGCTATCTGATGTATGCCGCCCGCTGGTTCCCATTCCATGAATACGCGGCCGATCAGGCAACATCCGATATCACCATAACGGCCCCGGGCGGCCTTCAGGTAGTTGGATTCAGCGACACCCCCGCAGCTAATACAAACGGAAAATCCCGCTTCACTCAATCCAAACCCGGGTTGATAGGCAATTTTGCTTATGGCAAATTCGTCAACAGGCCGCTTAAGATCGAAGGTTACGATATTGAATTTTACACGCGGCCCGGTTCGGAGAATCTCATCGCAACGTACGGTGAAACTCTTGGGAAGGCCCTCGGCTCTTACACGAAGAAATTTGGCGCTCCGGAAATGGGGAGCAAGCTCGTTGTTGCCGAGATCGACGATGAGAGCCTGGATTTTTATTCCTCAATGGGAATGCTGTTCCTGTCCAGCCGACAGTTCGAGGGCGAACGGCCTATAACGCTCGAACGCCTGCAGCGCGAGGCGGCGCTTCAATGGTGGGGCTTGACGGTCGGGCTCAAATCGTTTGACGATGCCTGGCTTTCGCAGGGCCTTGCTGAATACAGTGCTTTTTCGCTTCGAGAAGGCGGATTGAACAACGAGCAGGTCGAAGCGCTTAGGCGTGAGCTGCTGGAAAAGGCCCTGACGTTTGAACAGACCGCCTCGCTGCTTCGCGCACCGGCAAATCTTGACGATCAATCGACCGCGTACCAGCACATTATGTACGCCAAAGGAGCGTTTGTTTATAAACTGCTCCGCGACACGATGGGTGCAAAGAAATTCGATCAGCTTTTGCGGACCTTTCTGCAGGAATATCGCGGAAAGAACGCCTCGATCGACGATTTTGAAAAACTGGCAACAAAAGTGAATGGCGACAACCTACGCTATTTCTTTGCCCGCTGGGTCGAAGGGACGGGTGTGCCGGAATTTACGTCCGATTACCAGATCATCCGTACACGCGGCGGCAAGTTTGTCGCCCGCGGAACGATCAAGGAAAACTACGACAACCTTCGTCTGCCGGTCGATATTCAACTGCGAAGCGAGGGCCAGGGCGGCTTGAAAACGGTTACTGTACAGGTTGATGACGCGAGTGCCGATTTTAATATAGAATCGGCCGGAAAACCGCTTTCGGTCGTGATCGACCCGGACTACAAACTTCTTCGCATCTCGCCGGACCTCCGTATTTCGTCCATCGCCCGCCGCGGCATTGAGCAGTTCAAAGAAGGGAATTATGTCGAAGCACAGCAGCAGTTTGAAGCGGCATTGAAGCTCGACCGGTCAAACTCGTGGGTTTACTACCACCTTGGCCTGCTGTTTCTGGAGCAGCGTAATTACGACCTCGCGATCGATAATTTCAAAGCGACCTTGAGCGGTGACCTCGATCCGACTTGGCTGCAAGTGTGGGCGAACATCAAAATGGGCAATGCCTATGACGCCAAGGGCGACCGCACACGGGCCAGCGCCGCCTATGGCCGTGCGGAAAAACTCGGCGACAATTACGACAACGCCCAGGAAGCAGTGAGAAAGTATCAGGCGACGCCATACGATCCGAGAGAGTCAAAGACGACGGCCGTAAAGTAAGTGTGCTCGCGGCAAGCCTACTGTGTATTCCCTTGTCACGCGGCAGCCGCTCGCCGGACAGGCTTTGGCTTGCCGATAAGTGCCTCGGCGGCGGCTTCGCCGGATTCGATGGCGCCTTCCATAAAGCCCTGCCAATCAGCGATGTGTTCGCCGGCGAAGAGAACTTTTAGATGCGGACGGGCCAGTATTGGCCGCAGGCCTAACCATTCGCCCGGTCCATACAGCGCGTAGGCTCCCTGCGTAAACTCGTCGCGCTGCCAGGCATAGGATGCAATGCCGCGGGCAAGATTTGGAGCCGCCCAGCTATAGTCGATCAGATCGCGGGCGACTATCACCTGTCGCCGCTCATCACCCTGCGAGGCGAGCACGTCGGCCTTGTCGCCGATGGCGTAGGCAGTGAGAATGCCTTGTTTGCCCGGCTGATTTTGCGTGCTGTGAAAGTAGTAATGCGAGGTCGTGTCCGTCACCATCGAGAAATTCTCGGCTTTCCAAAAACGTTCATCGAAGAGGACGCTGTTCTTTATAATACGGCTGTAACCAAGTTTTTCGGCGGCGGCGGCTTGCGCGGCGGGAAGCGGCGGATCGAACTTGATCTTTCTCAAGCTTGGGATCGGGGCTGTACAAATACACGCGTCAGCCGCGAAAAGGTCGGACCGGCCCGTCGCAACAGTAACGATACCGCGTCGCTGAACGATCTCTGTCACCCGCTTTCCTAGTTTGATATTCTCCAAACCGACACGTGCCGCAAGCTCCTGGACCAGCCGCGAATTGCCGCCGGTCATTTTGTAATCCATCTCATTATGCGGACTTGATTCGGCGTATTCCGCCAGGGCGGCAAATGCGGAAACATTGCGGATAGACTCGCCGAAATCAGTGCTGTCCATAAGGTCGCGGATGCGGAGGTCTTCTTGTGAATAGCCAATATTCTCAAGATGCGTCCACCAATCGATCTTGTCGAGGCTGGTTTTTTGAAGGGTCGTCAGCTTCTCATAGCCCGCGATCATCTCCGTCCACGCTTTCTTCGCTGGTTCCGAAAATCCCCACGCCCGCGGCGGCGACACCTTGCCGCTGAGCATCAAGCTGTCTTCGAATTGATGCTTCTGAAGCGGTATCTTGAATTCGCCGCACAATGCATGCAGCCGCTCATGGCTTTCACCAACCCACTCGGCCCCTAGTTCGCAGATCAGGTTTGTGTCCTTGAACGTATGCGACAACACTCGTCCACCGACCCGATCACGGCCATCAAGCAGCGTAACTTCCCATCCGGCAGCTTTCAATTTGTACGCCGCCGACAACCCCGCAAGGCCCGCACCGATAATGACGCATGACTTCGCTTTTTTTTGACCCAGAACTTGCCGCGAGGTAAGCGCAACGGACGCGGCCGTCGCACCCAGGATTGTGAGAAACTCACGGCGGCTTGTGATGTTCGGAGTCCTGTTCTCTATGTTAGGAGTGCTGTCCGTTCTGTTCGGAACCCCGCCTTTAGGCGGCATCGTGCCCGATTGTTCTTTCATTAAGAAACAATTATGCCAGACTCGCAGGGATTATCCACGGAAGCATAGCGTAACCGCCGACGACTAGATATTCAGCCCCGGCGTCGTTTAATGCTTGTAACAGATCTCTGAAGTCTGAGTTCATCGGGCTTTCCGCCTCTAATCGCGTGGGCGTGTTCGACTAGTTCCCAGGTAGCGTTCATTCGCTGGTCGTGGGTCAGGCTTTGCAATAATTCAATGTCAAAGGAACGGTCGTCGCCGTCGCTCATACGCCCAAGCCTCGTCATAACGAGACGGCCCTTTTCATCAATATATTTTCTTGTGATGCCTGATAATTACCATCTATTTTATTATACTCTCTTGCCGAATTCCTTAGATGATCGTCGTTATGATCTCGCGGATGCTGCGGTGCAGTTCGCGGTCATCGGTGATCGGCGAGCAGATCGCGACCTCGGCGGCATCGACCGGGGCAATGCCTTGGGCTATCATTTGGGCGGCGTAGATCAGCAGCCGTGTTGAGACGCCTTCTTCAAGGCCGTGCCCGCGAAGATTCCGTACCTTTTGACCGATCTGAACAAGATCCTTTGCCGTGGCCTCGTCGATACCGCCTTCCTTGGCGACGATCTCGGCCTCTAGTTCGGCGTTCGGATAATCGAACTCCATTGCTATGAATCGCTGGCGGGTCGATTGTTTCAAGTCTTTGAGAACTGACTGATAGCCGGGGTTGTATGAAACGACGAGCATGAAATCATCGGGAGCATCGATCACCGTCCCGCGTTTTTCGATCGGCAGGCGGCGGCGGTCGTCCGTCAGCGGGTGAATGATAACGACGGTGTCCTTACGGGCCTCGACCACCTCGTCAAGGTAACAGATTGCCCCATGGCGAACCGCAGTGGTAAGCGGCCCGTCGTGCCAAACGGTTTCTTCACCTTCAAGCAAGTATCGGCCCACAAGGTCGGTCGATGAAAGGTCCTCGTGGCAGGCGACAGTGATCAGAGGCCGTTCCAGCCTGTATGCCATGTATTCGACAAACCGTGTCTTGCCGCAGCCCGTCGGCCCTTTTAGCATCACCGGAAGTTTTGCGGCATAGGCCGCCTCGAACATTTCGACCTCGTGGCTGACCGGGAGATAAAAGGGTTCCTTTGCTACCTTAAATTTTTCAACTGCGGTTTCCATAAAGTTCAATTCTCGCACAAACAAGCGAAAGAGGCAGTCCTGCACCAGGTGAATTTTGTGCCCTGTAAGATCAGCGAAACTGGGCGTATCATCGAAGATGATCTTTGTGCAGCTCCGGACATTTGAGAAAACTACTTATGATCACGATCAAATTGCCTGACACGGCAGAAGACATTGAAACGGTGAGAATGCTCTTTCGTGAGTATGAATCCTGGCTCGGGATGGACCTTTGCTTTCAAGGGTTTGAGCAGGAGTTGGCTGATCTGCCGGGCAAATATGCCGAGCCTGACGGACGATTGTTTCTTGCATCAGACGACGGCACGCCCCTGGGCTGCGCTGCTCTCCGGAAACTCGAGAACGGTGTTTGCGAAATGAAGCGGCTTTACCTGCGTCCCGAGGCACGGGGACGCGGGCTTGGCAATATTCTTATTGAAAAAATAATTGAGGCGGCGCGCTCGATCGGCTATCAAAAACTGCGGCTCGACACGCATCCGCCAAAAATGGGAAAAGCCGTGAGCCTTTATGAATCTCACGGCTTTCGCCCAATCCCGCCTTACTACAACAACCCTCACAGCGATGTGCTTTTCATGGAGTTGTCCTTTTGAGTGACTACGGTGCCGGCTTTCGCGGGATCTTGCCTTCCATCATTGCCGACTGGTAAACAAAGGCGGCAAGGATGATCGCCATCTGCTTCATATCGTCCGGCTGGATGCGGTCGAGGACGTCCATGTTTGAGTGGTGCGTCCTTGACGAATATTCCATTTCATCCTGGATAAACTGGAATCCGGGCAGGCCGATGGCGTCAAAGCTGAGGTGATCGGTTCCGCCGGTGTTCGAAAGTGTCAGCGTGCTAGCGCTCATGTCGATGCTGTTGCCGAACCATTTCGGGTCTTTGAACGCTTCGAGCCACTTTCTGAAGATCGGCCGCACGGCTTCGTTACCCTGCAGATAAACGCCGCGGACCTTTCCGGTGCCATTATCGATGTTGTAGTAAGAAGAGAACTTCTCGTACTCCGGCAGCTTTGTCAGCGGGCCGCGATTTCCGCCGCCGCCGAATGCCGGAGCAGTACCATCGCCAAAATAGCCGAAATGCTGCTTCACATACGCTCGTGAACCGATCAGGCCCTGTTCTTCGCCAGTCCAAAGGGCGATCCGTATCGTCCGCCGCGGCGTTAGGCCGGCAGACTTAAGAATTCGGACAGCTTCCATCATCACCGCACAGCCAGCCGCATTGTCCGTCGCACCGGTCCCGCCCTGCCACGAATCAAGGTGCCCGCCGAGCATTACGATCTCATCTTTCAGGTCGGTGCCGGGAATTTCGGCGACAGTGTTGTAGGAATTCAGGTCTTCATCCTGAAACTCGACCGCCAGATCGACCGTCATCGTCACCTTTTCGCCAGCGTCCAGCATTCGGGCCACGCGGTTGAAGTGTTCAGCGGCGGCGCTGAACTGGATCGGTACGATCGCATCCTTGCTGTAAGCCGGGGCCGGCCTAGCAGGAGTTCCATTCGCATTCGTCGCGGGTGCTCCCGCGGCTGGAACTGACTGTGCTCCCTGAACAAAGATCGTGCCGCCATCGCCGCGGCCGGCGTCAACGAGAATGGCCGAGCCTTCATCGATCAGAAAACGTGTCCGCATTGCGTTAAAACGCATCTGCTGCTGAAAGTTTGCCGGCGGGGTGAACGCCTGCTGCTGCGGCCGTTGGACAGATGCCGGGTCCGGCGCATTTGCCATATTGAGCAGCTCTTCATCCGTCGCACGCGAGGCCTGCGGTGCAAAATGCGCAGGCGTTGGGCGCATTGGGCCAACTAGCACGATCTTGCCTTTGAGCTTGCCCTTATACTGCTCAAGTTCAGCCTCGTTCGTAGCGTTGAAATGGACTACTTCGGCAGTGTAGGCCGTGCTGGCCGGAGCCGCGGGTGCGGGTGCCTGTCCTTTCTTTGGCTTGACCGCGGCGGCGGGGGCCGGGAACAAAGTATCAGTTCCGGGCGACCATGCCTTCGGATACGCGATCAGCGGAAATGCGACCGGGCCATCTACCATCGCGGAAAACCGCTTGAGCGTCCATCCGCGTCCGAACGGGCCCCATGCTTCGAGGCGGGCATTCTGAAGTCCCCATTTTGCCAGCGTGTCGCGTGTCCATTCATTCGCACGCTTCAAACCCGGCGAACCCGTGAGCCGCGGGCCATTCACATCCGTCAGCCACGTCATTGTCTGCATGATCTGCGAACGGTTCAGCCCTTCGTCTTTTATCTTATCGATATCGGCCTTTGGGGCAGCATAAACCTGCCCTTCCGGCGCAGGAGCGGCAGCTTGTCCAAGCGCCGCGACCGGTAGAATGAACGCGTAGATGACCAACGCGCCTATAAGTTTGCGTCGTAACATTGAGTTTTCTCCTGAATAGTCCGAAATGAATCTGTAAGAAGATTTGAACTCCGTTATATCACAGAAATGAAAAATATTCAGGGAAGCAGGGGTAGGAAGCGGTTCGGTCCAAGGGTTAATTAATATGGGCCCCCTTCCGTAACAGCGTCATGCTGCGTATGTTTTCGTTGTTGTATGGCCGGTTTAGTGGTCCAAGGTCCAGCTTCGCCATCGACGAACATCACGAACAAAAACGAAAACGCACGAAAGCTGCTAAGTCACGAGTTCCATGTCAGAGTATATGCGGGCGGGACGTTCTTTACGATCAATTGGCTCTTTTTCGCCTTGCCGTACCTTTTGCGCATAAATTCGCGGAGTTTGATCGCGGACGGGAAGTAATAGCCATGAGCATACTGGAACGTACGGAAGGTGCAGTTCCCCTCCTGCATAAATCGATCGACCTGCTGCAGGATGCGTTCACCAACCTCATTCGGCAGCGACACGAACGGGAGGCAGCAAATGATAGAGCCGATCCTTCCAATACCGGACCGTTGATGAATTGACCATGAATCGACAGCGTTTCCGCGAACGATCGACAGATCGGGAAAATTTCGTTTGA
>CAUJFK010000135.1 GCA_963169175.1 Acidobacteriota bacterium
CCGCATTCTGTTATTTTCGCCCGCCCGTACCGGCGTCGGTCACGGTCGAGAACAAACGCCTGCTGCACATCAAAACACCCAATTTTAGCGGGCGAGTTAAGGAATACAGCGGTGTCTGGAAAAACAATTCTCAATGGTGGAACCGGCCATGGAGCAGCCAGGAATGGGACATCGAGATCGAAGAACACGGCGTTTACCGCCTGGGAAGAAATGAGAAAGATTGGGTTTTGATAGGTGAATATGATTGACACAAACACTTCCCCTCCTTACCAAGGAGGGGTGGCCTTTTAGGCCGGGGTGGTTCTCCGTCCATTGCGGATTGCGGATCTCGGATCGCGGATTCATCTTGCGCTACTTCAATTCCGCACTCCCAAATCCGAGATCCGCAATGCCAAAGAACCACGCGCGTCAGCCGAAGCGGCGGCCTCCCCTCCTTTGTAATGAGGGGAGTTTTTGAAAATGTTCTACGAACTCCACACAAGATCGGCCTTCAGCTTTCTCTCTTCCGGTTCGCTGCCGCAGAGGCTGGCCGGCCGTGCGGCTGAATTGGGAATGCCGGGTGCCGCATTGCTCGACCGCGACACCGTCGCCGGTGCGGTGCGTTTTCATTTTGAAGCAAAAGAGCGCGGCTTAAAGCCGATCATCGGCGCCGAGATCACGATGGAGGACGGCAGCGTTCTGCCGCTGGCGGTAATGGACCTGCGTGGTTATCACAATCTTTCAAAACTGATCACCACCATTAAGTTAAACAATAAAAAAGGTGAGCATTTCGCCACACGCGAAAATATCGAAGATCATTCCGACGGCCTGCTCTGTTTCACCGGCGGATATTCGGACGGTTTTCTGCCAAACAGTATCAAAAACGGCCTCGGCCAGTGGGATGCCGCATGGCTAAAATATGTCTTCGGCGACCGGCTGTATATCGAGCTGCAGCGGCATCATCTTCGCCACCAGGAATATATGAACCAGCAGCTCCTTGCTCTTGCATACAAACTGCACATTCCATATTTTGCATCCAACGGCCCGTACTACGCCGACCAGCATGACCGCGAATTGTTCGATGTTTTTACCTGCATAAAAAATCACTGCACCATCTACGACGCCGGCCGCCTGCTTTCTGAGAACAGCGAGCGTTTCCTAAAAAATGAAAAGCAGATGCTTGCTCTGTTCGACGATTATCCCGAAGCCGTCCACACCACGGAAGAGATCGCCTCGCGCGTCCGGTTCTCAATGGACGAGCTTTCCTATAACTTCCCCGATTTCAAGGTCCCGCCCGGCGAAACGATGATATCGTTCCTGCGCACAATAGCGCGCCAAAGATCGATAGAGCGATATCGCGAAAGCAAAAAGGCCGTAAGGTTCCAGATTCAAAGCCGACTGGATAAAGAATTTCGCGTGATCGAAATGAAAAAGCTGGCCGGATATTTTCTGGTCGTCAGCGACATTTCCGATTTCTGCAAACGCGAAGGCATTCTCTCGCAAGGCCGCGGGTCGGCGGCAAATTCTGTAGTTTGCTATGCCCTCGGCATCACAGCGGTCGATCCGATCGAACACGATCTTTTATTCGAACGATTTCTTTCAGAAAAATATGAACGCTACCCCGACATCGACATCGATCTGCCATCCGGCGACGACCGCGAGAGTGTGATCCAGCACGTTTATGAAAAATACGGCCAGCGCGGTGCCGGCATGACGGCGAATGTGATCTGCTATCGCGGCAAATCGGCGATCCGCGAAGTGGGCAAGACCTTTGGCTTTGGCAAAGAGGTACTGGGCAAACTTTCAAAGCTAAATTCGCATTACGAAACATTCAAAGGTGAAGAATTGGACCAGCGCCTAAAAGAAGAAGGTTTCAATACCGCCGATAACCAACGGCTGCGCAAATTTGCTGATCTCTACAACCGCATACTCGATTTTCCGCGTCATCTTGGCCAGCATTCCGGCGGCATGGTCGTGTCGTGGGACCGCCTGGACGGTATTGTCCCGATCGAACCGGCTTCGATGGAAGGCCGCCGCATCATTCAATGGGACAAGGACGATTGCGAAGCGCTGAAGATAGTAAAGATCGATCTGCTTGGTCTAGGGATGATGGCCGTGCTGCGCGATTCGATCACGCTGATAAAGGAATATTACGGTGACGATGTCAGCCTGTATAAAATTCCGCACGATGACCCGGAGGTTTATGAGGCCCTGCAGACCGCCGACACCGTTGGAATGTTCCAGGTCGAAAGCCGTGCCCAGATCGCGTTTTTGCCAAAATCGAAACCGGCGAATTTTTACGACATCGTCGTCCAGATCGCCATCATCCGGCCCGGCCCGGTTGTCGGCAATATGCTGCATGCATACATAAAACGCCGCCAGGGACTGGAGCCGGTCACCTATCCGCACCCGTCACTGGAGCCGATATTAAAACGCACGATGGGTGTTCCGCTTTTTCAGGAACAGCTTCTGAAAATGGCAATGGACATTGCCGATTTCAGCGGTTCGGAAGCCGAAGAACTGCGCCGCGCAATGGGCTTCAAACGCCCCGACAAAAAGATGGAGTTCATTAGCCAAAAATTGCGTGAAGGAATGACGAATAAAGGCATTCCGCCCGCCGCCCAGGAGCAGATCGTCGATTATACAAAAGCGTTTGCCAATTACGGCTTTCCCGAATCGCACGCGTACAGCTTTGCCTTGCTTGCCTACGCCTCGGCCTACTTCATTGTCCATTATCGGGCCGCGTTCATGACGGCGATGTTCAATAATTACCCGCTCGGATTTTATTCCGCCGCAACGCTCGTAAAAGACGCCCAACGCCACGGCCTGCACTTTCTTCCGGTCGATATAAACAAGTCAGATTATCTTTTCAAGATCGAGGAGGTCAGGCCTCCTCTAATGCGGGACGCGGAATGCGGAATGCGGAATGCCTCTCTTTTCTCCGTCCGCGTCGGCCTGAAATATATTCGAGGATTAAGAACAGAGATTGCCGAAGCCATTGTTGCCGAACGCGACCGTCCTGGCTCCCCTCCTTACCAAGGAGGGGTGGCCGAAGGCCGGGGTGGTTCTTTGCAACGTGGCGATGAGTCAACTCTCAATAACAT
>CAUJFK010000136.1 GCA_963169175.1 Acidobacteriota bacterium
GCGGTCTGCGCCGACAGCGCGATCTGGAAGCCCGGTTCGTCGACCTTGAGATGGCCGGCGAATGGCAAGGCCAGATCGCGTACGAAGGAGCGGTCGGCGCGGGTAAGGCAACGCTTACTATCACGGCCCAGTAACAACGGCCGATCGCAGGAAAGGAAAAAATGATCAACTGGTTTATCGATTGGTCGATCAAGAATCGCGTCATCGTTATCGCACTTTACATTGCGATCGCGATCGCCGGATATTGGGCGCTTACGCGGACGCCAATCGATGCAATTCCCGATGTTTCCGATAACCAGGTGATCGTTTTTACCGACTGGCCTGGCCGCTCACCAAAGGAGGTTGAGGACCAGGTCACATATCCGCTGGTGACAAACCTGCAGGGTCTTGCGGGAGTGCGAACCGTGCGCGCAAGCTCTGCGTTCAGCTTTTCGATGATCAATGTGATCTTTGAGGATGATGTCGAGCTTTATTGGGCCCGGACACGCATTCTCGAACGGCTGAATTTGGTGACGCGTCAGTTGCCCGAAGGTGTAACCCCAACTCTCGGGCCTGACGCGTCCGGCCTTGGCCAGGTCTATTGGTACACGCTCGAATCCGAAACGATGAGCCTGCGCGATCTGCGGACGCTGCAGGACTGGTACGTGCGCTACCAGTTGAATTCGACACCCGGGATTGCCGAGGTCGCAACAGTTGGCGGTTATGTTCAGCAATACCAGATAGAGGTCGACCCGAACCGCCTTCGCTCGGTCAACCTGTCTCTTTCCGCGGTTGTCGAGGCGGTCGAAAGATCGAACAATAACGTTGGCGGCAATGTTATCGAACAGGCGGGCGAATGGGCAGTCGTTAGAGGGTTGGGGCTTGTCGAGTCGGTCGCCGATGTCGAGGATATCGTGATCGGCTCTAATAACGGGACGCCGATCTTTGTCCGCAACGTTGCGGACGTGCGGCTCGGTGACGCCTTTCGCACCGGTTCGCTGGACAAGAATGGCAAGGAAGCCGTCGGCGGTGTCGTGATCATGCGATACGGCGTCAGCGCTCTGGAAGCGATAGATGCCGTCAAGAAAAAGGTCAAGGAGATCGAACCCGGATTGCCCGAAGGTGTGCGGTTGGTCCCATTCTATGACCGCACAGATCTAATAAATCGAACGGCCGATACGCTTAAATGGGCGCTTCTCGAAGAATTCATTCTTGTCACGCTTGTCAATCTGCTTTTCCTCGCGCATTTCAGGTCGATATTTATTGTCACAATACCGCTCCCGATGGCGGCATTGATCTCATTCCTGTTCATGTATTTTGCGGGAGTGACCTCGAACATAATGTCGCTCGCCGGTATCGCGATCGCGGTTTCAGATCTTGTGGACGCCGGAATTGTCGTTACCGAGAATGCCTATCGCGCGCTCGAAAAAGAGGGCCTCGACCTCGCAAACCGCGAGGATGTCTGGCGCATTGTGCGCGATTCGGCCAAAATGGTCGGCCGGCCGATCTTTTCGTCGATGGCCATCATCGTGGTCGCCTTTATACCCGTATTCGCTCTTACGGGCCAGGAAGGCAAGCTCTTTCATCCGCTTGCGTACACAAAATCATTTGCAATGATGGCGGCGGCGGTGATGGCGGTCACGCTTGTCCCGGTCCTGTGCGGTTTTCTTCTAAAGGGAAAATTGAAACCCGAAGAGGCGAACCCGATCATGCGTGTCCTGCGACGGGTTTACCAGCCGCTTCTTGAAAAGGCCCTTAGAAACCGGGCGGCAACCGTTGCTCTTGCTATGCTTTTTTTCATAGGCGCGATGGTAGCAACAACAGGCATCGGCAACGAATTTATGCCCGCGCTCAATGAGGGCGATCTGCTCTTTATGCCCGTAACCGACCCGGGCATATCACTGGACGAAGCGACCCGAATAATGAGCAAGCAGGATGAGATCATCGCATCTTTCCCGGAGATCGCCTGGGCCGTCGGCAAGGCTGGCCGGGCCGAAACGTCGACCGATCCAGCTCCGATAAATATGAATGAAACGGTCATCCACCTCAAACCCGAGGCGGAATGGCGGGACGGGATGACAAGAGAAAAATTGATCGCAGAACTCGACGCCTCGTTGCGAATGCCGGGCGTGACAAATATTTGGACACAGCCGATCATTAACCGTATCGAAATGCTCGCCACCGGTATTCGGTCGCAAGTCGGCATCAAGATCTACGGAAATGATCTCGACAACCTGGAACATATGTCCCGCGAGATCGCGGTCGTAGTCCGCGGCGTTGACGGGGCCGCTGATGTTTATCCTGAACAGATCGGCGGTGCACCGTACATCGATATTGATATTGATCGGGCCGCGGCGGCTCGTTACGGCATTGATGTTGCGGCCATTCAGGAGGTTATCGAAAAAGGTGTAGGCGAGGTGAACCTGACAGCCACGATCGAAGGCCGCAATCGATTTCCGATTCGTGTTCGTTATGCACCGGAATTTCGACGAACGCCCGAGGCGATCGGGCAAATTCCTGTAACTGCTCCGTCCGGCGCGCCAATTCCGCTCGCTCAGCTTGCCCGGATTCGAACGGCCGAAGGCCCCGCGATGATCCAAAGTGAAAATGGGCTCTTGCGCGGAACGGTCCTTTTGAATGTTCGGGGCCGTGATATCGGAAGCTTTGTTGACGAAGCCGATGCCGCGATAAAACAGCAGGTCAGCCTGCCGGCGGGATATTACTTTAATTGGAGCGGCCAGTATGAGAATCAGCAACGGGCTCGGGCTCGGTTAATGATCGTGATCCCGATCGTGATCCTTATCATCTTTGCGACGCTTTACTTCACATATCACTCGTTTCTTGAGGCCGCACACGTTCTGCTGGCCGTACCTTTTGCCCTGACGGGCGGGTTCTATCTTCTTTGGCTGCTGCAATACAACTTTTCCGTAGCAGTTTGGGTCGGCTTTATCGCCTTGTTCGGGGCCGCCGTACAGACCGCGATCGTAATGGTCGTGTATCTGGAAGAAGCGGTAGCTAGAAAGAAAGCCGAGCTTGGAAGACTTGACCGCGAATCTCTGCTGGAAGCGGTGACCGAAGGGGCACTCTTGCGATTGCGCCCCAAGGTGATGACGGTAACGACCATTCTCGCGGGCCTTTTGCCGATAATGTGGAGCACCGGCGCGGGCTCTGAGGTAATGAGGCCGCTTGCGGTGCCGGTTTTTGGCGGAATGGTATCGAGCCTCATACACGTGCTCATTGTCACACCCGTTATTTTTTATTGGCTGCGTCTATATGAATTATCGCGTGAGGAGGTGCAAATTGAGAAATGAACCTTCAGCGCGGGCCATCCTGTTGTTAAGGATCGTTTTCGTCATCGGCCTCACCGCCGGCGGCGTTAAGCTCGAAGCGCAATCTCCGCAACCGAGCCCGCTAAAAAGCTATACCAGATATCTTGATCCTGTGGCCGGAGTGTCAGTGGATAACGCCGTCGACATAGCGATCAAAAACAATTTGGAACTGGCGGCCATGCGAAAGGAATTCGAGGCGGGAGAAGCTCTCCTCCGCCAGGCCGGACTTCGGTCAAACCCCTCTATTGAACTGCGTGGCACCAGACAGCTTAGCGGCGGTGACAACAGCTTTATGATCGAAGGCGGCCTGCCGCTTGAACTCGGCGGGCGCCGAAGTGCCCGGATCCGCGTGGCATCGCAAGAGCTTGATATCCGCCGCCAAGCGGTAGGCGAACAGGAGCGGCAGCTTGCCTCGGAGGTGCGAAACAAATTCGGCGAAGCGCTTGCGGCCGCCTTAAAACTAAGATTCATTGAAGAGATGCTTGCAGTCGCAGCCGGCAACTTTGATCTTGTATCAGTGCAGGTTGATGAGGGCCGTCGTCCGCCGCTTGAGCGGAATATGGAAGCGGTCGAGCTGAACCGTATCCGCGTTCTGCGCGAAACCGCCGAAGGTACGGTGGAACTTCGGCTGCTTGAGCTTCGTGAACTTTTGGCGATGAGGCCGGACAATCCCCTGGTGATCCTCGGTAACCTCGAACAACTCCTGGAACCGATTCCTCCCGCGATCGGTGCCGCGGAACGCGCCCTGCAAACCCGTCCCGACCTTTTGGGTGCTCGTGCCGTCGAACGGCTAGCCGCGGCCCGTGCTGAACAGGCGCGGTCAGAAGGCCGCTTCGATGCCGACGTTATGCTCGGTTATCAGCGAATGCAGTCCGGCTTTCCATTGCTCGGGATCGAGGAAAATACCGGAGCACTCCTTCCGATCGATGAAAAAATGAAGTTCTTTACGTTCGGAGTGAAGGTAACGCTGCCCGTTCGAAACCGAAATCAAGGCGCCGTGGCGGCGGCCCGCCTTGAAGAAGATGCTGCCCGCAGCCGGCGGGAATTTGGTGAACTCGCCGTGAGGCGCGAAATTGCCGGCGCGCATATTCGCTATGATCGCGCCCTTCGTGCCAAAGAGATCTATCGAGTCGGCGTACGCGGCCAGGCCGCCGCAAACCTTGATGTTGTCCGCCAAACCTATGAACTTGGTTCGAAAACATTACTCGATCACATTGCCGAACAGCGGCGCTTTATTGAGACCGAGAACGGATATATTGACGCGCTGCTTGAGGTATATCTTGCCAGGGTCGAAATACTGCGTGCGTCGAACGCACCGGAGTTGATAAACAAATGAGCGAGAACGAAGATATTCTCAGTGCCGCGGAAGCATCGGCCTCTGATCCGGCCGAGATCGAAAAGCCGGACGGACGAAGGAACCTGGCGCCCGCACTGATCGCTGGATTTATAGTTGCGGCGATACTCGTCGCCTTTCTGCTTTATTGGCTGCTCGCCGGTGGCGGAACAAATGTCGGCCGCCCCGTCCCGCCGCCTCGAAATATTGGCTCTGACACGATCGCCCCCGAACCGGCAGCGGGCCAGACACTGACCATATCGCCCGAACAGCTCAAGAATGCGGGCATAACCATTGAAACGATCGGCGAGCAACTCACGGCCGAGAGCGGGGCCACAGCGGCCACCGGTGTGATCGAGCCAAACGCGTATCGACAGACACCGGCCATCGCGTTGGTCGGCGGCATTGTCCGGCGTGTTGTCCCGGAACTTGGTGATAATGTTCGCACGGGCCAGACGATCGCGGTAATTTTCAGTGATGAATTTGCGCAAACGCAATTGCGGTTTATCGCACTTCGGACAGAAGTTGAGAATGCTCGTCGGAATTACGAGCGCACACAGAGGCTTGTCACGATCAATGCTCCCGGCCGTGCCGAGATCGAAGAGGCCGCAAAGCTGCGAAAGGACGCCGAAGCCACCTTTACCGAAATGCGGGCCCGATATGAGAGAACGACACGGCTTATTCAGATCGGTGCCGCAAGCCGCGAAGAATTAGAACAAGATCATACCAAACTGCATCACGCAGAGTCGGAACTCGAACAAGCCCGACTCCGCGAACAGCGCGCCACTGCGATGCTGCCGATCAGTCCCGAGGTCCGCTCCGCGAACGAAGAAGCTCTGAATAAACTGCGCAACGCCGAAACCGAGCTTGCGGCCGTCAGGCAGCGACTAATCCTCTTTGGAATGCCGGGCAGCAAGGTTGACCGTCTGATAACTTCCTCTCAGGTAAGCGCGGAACTCGCGGTGCCGGCACCCGCTTCGGGAACAGTCACTGCCCGCACGGTCAATTCGGGCGAGGTCATCGATGCCAACAAGGAGATCCTTCGCATCACGGACCTTTCGAGCGTTTGGGTGATCGCCCAGGTGTTTGAACGCGATGCGGCCGGCCTTCAGGTCGGTGGGCCTGTCACGATCACATCGGATGCCCTTCCCGACCGAGTCTTCCGCGGCCAGATCGCTTACATCGACCCACAGCTTGACGAGGCAACACGAACCGCCAGGGTCAGGGTCGAGATCGGTGATCCCGGTAAGGTCCTAAAACTGGGTATGTACGTCAGAGTTTCACTCGGGCGGGAGAAATCGGGAGAACGAACCATGCCGGTCGTGCCGGCGGCGGCCGTACAGTTGATCAACAACCAACAGATAGTCTTTACCGCAACCTCTGACCCTAATAAGTTCGAGCTGCGGCCCGTTCGCTTGGGCCAGGCGTCAGACGGACGCATTCCCGTGCTCGAAGGTTTGCTCCAGGGCGAACGCGTAGTGACAAACGGCAGCTTCATGCTCCGCGCAGAGTGGCTGAAGTCGCTCCAAGGTGGGATGCTCCACTAATGTATACCAACCGAACCCGACCTTTTCCATCTTCTGGCAGACGTCTGGTGCTGGTACAATATTAATTGCATTAACAAAATCTTGTTAGCATAAAAGCTTATAATCTTCCTGTGAAGATCGAATTCTTACAACGACCAGATAGATGGGCGAATGAGAATCAGATCATGGAAAAGTCGCAGCCACGATATAACCGCGCACTAATTACATTTGCGCGTTGCTAACTCGGACGAATCCCATTATCTGAGTAGCGTCTGGTGAAGTTTGCATGAACGAAATTGAACAAATCGCCGTCTTCCTTGATGTTGAAAACCTGATCGGTTTTTGTACGGAACTCCAGCTTCCTATTGACCTTGCCTATGTAATCGACAAACTGAAATCCGACGGACGGATAACAGTGCGGCGTTCATTCGGAGACATCACAAAGGCTCTATCTGCGACCAATCAGCTCCGCGAGGCGGACCGGGTACGGCGGATGCTTCGCGATAACCTGTTTCTGCACGAAGATATTCCCTATATGACTCAGCATAAGAACTCGGCGGACATGAGACTCGCGGTCGAGGCCTTGTACACTGCGTTCACGCTTCCAAGCATTTCAAAATTTGCCATCATTTCTGGTGACAGTGACTACGTTCCACTTTTCCTGAAGTTGAAGGAACAGAATAAGACTGTAATTGGCATTACCGGAAGTGACCGTGCTACCGCCGTAATATACCGACGAGCCTGCGATAGCCTTTTCTATTTCGAGGATATTGCCCGAGCCTCAATCGCTGCATCCGAATCCGATTTTCCTGAAAGAGACATGACCGCCTCCGCTGACGCTGCGGTCACACCTCGTGAGACCAGCGAAGAAAACGCCCGAGTCGAACAGCAAACGCTCAGGGATGAATTTGCCAGTCTTCTGGTAGGAGCTGTCCAGGTTCTCAACAACGGCGGTAAATCAGCATTTGCCGGTGCGGTACAGATGCAGATGCGCCAGCTACAGGCTGATTTCGACCATCAACGGGCTGGGTTTCATTCGTTCGGCGACCTAGTTCGGTTCGCTGCCGACCGCCAAATGGTCTACACGACCGGCGCGAGAGGTGATGACGTTCTAACTCTGCCAGGCGATACGACGTTGACGGGTCAACGCCAGGCTGTTTCGACTGCCCAATACAGAATGTACCTACAGGATCGGCTTAAATGTCAGCTACCGTCGTCCGACCTTCGCGAACATATCTGCGATCAAGCCTTCGACCAGCTAACGTTTTCGGTCGACGACGGGGGCATTCTCTTACGCGATCTTTCTCACGACGTCACGGATGAACTTGCCGGCAAGAAAATAAACATTCCCCAGGCCGAGGTCTTCAAGTACCTTTATACTCTCTTCCGCGCTCGTTGTTTCATCTTTGAACCAACCGACTACGGTGAGTACAATCCGCAGCTTACCGGTTTTCGAGTACAAAAACATGAATGGGACGACCATTTTGTCGGACGGCAACTGAGGACGCTTGATGGCGATGACTTTGAAATGTATCCAGACAAACTTAGTCAGTTGTTTTATGAGACTGAATCAAAATCGATGAAAATCAAACAGCTGCTGAACACGCTGGGAATCAAATTCGAACTTGGGTTGTAAGCGGCCGTCCAATCGACGGACTTATTCCAGTTCTCCACCGCTGCTGCTGGACCAGAGCCTTGAAACAACTTTCAGAAGCACCAGGCCGCTTAGGATAAACACCGCGAGTAGGCCAAATCCGTAGGCGGTTCGCCCATAGAGGAAATTGCCGATAGTGAACAGCGATGACCAAATTACCGTACAGCCTGCAACCCAGCCTAGAAGAGCACGCGGAATGTTGTCACCGTGGATCCGTACTTCTTCCTTCGAAATTCCCGCCTCGACGCGGATCTTTTCCCAGCCGGGGCCTGCCGGATGGACCTTTCGATAAAAATCGATCAATGTCTTCCGATCGGTCTGCGGGCCGAAATAGGCGGCGAGAAGCCAACAGATCGTTGTAATGATGACCGTCAGGATCAATTTCGGGGCCGACTCCATAGTGAAAACGCCCTGTCGTTCCAGCATGATAAAACCGACCGAAATGACAAACGAACCGATCATCGCCACAACCTCGCACCAGGCATTGATCCGCCACCAATACCATCTGAGAAGGTATAACAGCCCCGTACCGGCTCCGACCTGGAGAATAATGTCGAATGCCTCTTTTGCGGAATCCAGAACAAATACAAGGGCCGACGAAAGGAAAAACAGGAGGATCGTCGCAACGCGTCCCATTGCGACGTAATGTTTTTCGCTTCCGTCGGCATTTATGAACCGGCGATAAAAGTCATGGACGAGGTATGACGCTCCCCAGTTCAAATGGGTCAGAATGGTGGATGAGTTTGCCGCCACAAGCCCGCCGACCATTAACCCGACAAATCCGATAGGTAGAAATTTGAGCATTGCGGGATAAGCAATGTCATGATTGATAAGCGTCGGATCAAGGTGCGGAAAGGCTGCCTGGATGTCCGACAATTGTGGATATATGATCAGCGAACAAAGCCCGACCAATATCCACGGCCAGGGCCGCAGCACGTAATGAGCAAGGTTAAAGAACAGCACGGCGCCAAGCGAATCCTTCTCTGACTTCGAGGCCAGCATTCGCTGAGCGATATAGCTTCCACCGCCCGGTTCCGCTCCCGGATACCAAACCGCCCACCATTGCACGGCGATCGGCATAATGAAGACAGCGACGGCGATTTCCCAATTATTGCTAAAATCAGGCAGGATGTTGAGATAATCAATGCCGCCCGGGCCCTTCATTGCTGAAACCTTTTCGACCATCCCGCTTAGCCCGCCTACCTGCGGCAGTGTCAGAGCAAAATAGGCCGCCGCGGTTACCGCAGTCATCTTGATAAAGAACTGGATCATGTCAATGACCAGCACGCCCCAAAGCCCCGAGTGAGCGGCAAATGCAACGTTCAAAAGACCGACCATCGCCAGTGTCTGCCACCGATCAAGCCCAAAAAGAACCGCGGCGATCTTGCAGGCCGCAAGGTTGACCGTCGCCATGATCAGGCAATTGAATAGAAGCCCGAGATAAATTGCACGAAAACCGCGCACGGCCGCGGCCGCGGTCCCGGAATATCTGATCTCGTAGAATTCAAGATCCGTCAGCACGCCGGAACGTCGCCATAACCGCGCATATAAGAACACTGTCGCAACGCCCGTCAAATCGAATGCCCACCAGACCCAATTGCCCGCGACACCGTTTCTGCGAACGATGTCCGTCACAAGGTTCGGCGTGTCGCTGCTAAAAGTCGTCGCCACCATAGACAAACCCGCAAGCCACCAGGGCACCGAACGGCCGGACGCAAAAAACTCCGAAGTATTTTTTGAGGAGCGTTTGCTAAAAAAGAGCGCCGGGACGAAACAGATCGTGACGGCTGCAATAGCGATGATCCAGTCGATGTAGGTTAGCTGCACTTAAAATGTCTCCCGATCTTGAATGACAAACCAGCTATCCAAGCTGACAAACACGAATTTTCGAGGCCGACACCTGTTGAACTGCTTCGATCGCCGGAGCAAATGTCCTTCGAAGATCGATGTCATCGCTCGACAGAAGCGATGCTTTCACGGCAAGCGTAAAAGCATTCTTTAGTTCGGTCCCGAAGTTTATTTTTGCAATACCGTTTCTTATCGCTTCCTGCATCAGAGCGTCTGGAACGCCTGAGCCGCCGTGGAGTACCAGCGCCGTCTCACCCACCGCATCGCGGATCTCGCGAAGGCGGGCAAGGTCGAGCCTTACCTCACCCTTATAAAACCCGTGGGCCGTACCGATCGCCACAGCCAGGGCATCGACACCCGTTTCCCCGATAAACACGCGTGCATCTTCGGGCCTTGTAAAAAAGTCCGCAATGTTTGCATTGTCATCATTCTGTGTAACGTGGCCCAGCTCGCCCTCGACCGACACTCCGGCTTTGTGAGCGATATCAACTACGCTCCGCGTCACCCTGATATTTTCCTCGAATGGCAATTTCGAACCGTCGATCATAACGGATGAATAACCCGCATCAATACATCGCTCGGCAAGCTCGAAACTGCCACCGTGATCGAGATGCAGAGCAACCGGCCGCGACATTTCGCGTGCCGCCGCCGCGGCCATCGAAACTATGAGATCGATGCCCAGATATTTGATCGTTGACTCCGTCGTTTGCAAAATGATCGCGGCATCGAGTTCATTTGCGGCATTTATATGCGCCCGCAGTGTCTCGGCATTGTAAAAATTTAGTGCCGCAACAGCCGTTCCCGCAGAGCGCGCGGCGTCAAGCAATTCGCGGCTAGGGACAGGTTGGCTTTTGCACAAAGTAGTTGGGTTCATTGGTTCCTATGCCCCGTTATCTGGGACGTTGCCTAAGGTCCGTTGGCAAGCGGGGACGTCATTGCCTGACATTACAGGGTAAGCCCTTGCTCACGCGCAGGCTTCCGCATAGCATCAAAGCCGAACGCTCATTTTGCCGCCACGGCCTTTGCCAAAAACTGATCCAATTCAGCCAGGCTGGGCTGCCCGTCAGTCCCGCCCGGCTTTAATGTCGAGAGAGCACCGCATGCATTTCCAATGGCCAGGCACTCTTTCAATTCCCGTCCATCAAGAAATGCGTGAACAAATCCCGCCGCGAACGAATCGCCGGCTCCGGTCGTATCGACGGCCTCGACACGGAATCCGCCTGCCGAAACGATCTCTCCCTTCTCGAACCCGACCGAACCTTTCGCCCCGAGTTTTATCACCACCGTTCGGGCGCGTTGATTCAATTTTCTGCCCGCTTCAAGAACGTCATCAGTCCCGGCAAGAAGTTTTGCTTCCGGCTCATTTACAAAAAGAATATCGGTCTGTCCGGCGACTTCGAGAACATTCTCATTTCGTTTCTGATCGGGATCTGAGTTCGGATCGAACGAGGTGGTCAATCCACTCTTCCGTGCCGCCCTCATCAATCGTGGAAAATCAGGTTGCAGTGTGGTCTGCAAATAATACGAGGTCAGATGCAAATGTCGGTGGCCGTCCATGATCGCAAGTGGTACGTCATGAAACGAGAGATCGCCGATCGAGCCAAGATAGGTCACGAGCGCTCGGTCCGATGCTGTGCTTAGCACCATGGTCACGCCAGTTTTCGACCGACGATCTATTTGGATATATTCGGTTGAAACATTTTTCGCGGCTAAACTATCAACGCAAAACCGGCCAAATTCATCTTCTCCAACACGGCTTATAAAGGTTACACCTCGCCCCAAACGGGCGGCACCACTTGCAAATATCGCCGACGCGCTTCCCAAGGTTGTCGTGAAATCCGTGGCCAGTATCTCACGGCCGAGCACCGGCGTTTCAAGCAAGCCAGATGCGATCAGATCGACGTTCAATTCGCCAATTACCACGATCTCATTGGTTTTCGAGATGTCTGCCACTGCGATGTTTCGTTTTCTTGCGTTTCCTTTCTTTTATGCGTGGATTGTAATATAATCCAAATTCCCGAAAAGCTCAAGCAACCCCTTTCGGTTTTGGCAAACTAGAGCGATGCTGTCGTAAGGAGAACAATTGGACACCTTGATCAAGAGCCCACGGCCGTTGTCACTTGAACAAATACTGCAGCTTCCTGACCAAGAGAAAGCCGCACTCGGACTGACGCACACTCCCGCAGAGATAGTGCAGCAGCCTTCCACATGGCTGGAAACTTTCGACAGGATGGAGCATCTGCGGACAGGCATCGAGCAATTCCTAGCAAGAGACAGTGCCGGTGATCGAACCGCAAAGCAACTGTCGATTTCACTTATCGGCGCCGGTACGTCCGATTATATCGGCCGAGCAGTGGCGGCGGGTATCAGGCGCAATTGGAAGTGCCACGTGCAGGTAATTCCGAGCACGGATATGCTGACCCAGATGGACGAACTGGTCACGTCGGCCCCCGAAGATACCCGCCATCTCTGGATCTCATTCTCTCGCTCCGGCGACAGTTTCGAAGGTGTAAAGGTTATCGAATCGGCGTTCGAAAAATACCCGGAAGTTGATCATCTGATCATCACCTGCAACAAGGCCAGCCGGATGGCAAACGATCTTTCCGCGGGCCGATCAAACGTTTTTTGTATAACGCTCGACGACAAGGTGAATGATCGCGGGCTGGCAATGACAAGTTCGTTCACGAACATGGTGATCGCCGCGCAATGTCTTGCCAATATTTCGGACCTTGATCTGTACCGGCCCATCCTGAATGCCCTTGTCTCGGCCGCACAAACTGCTCTGCCTGAGTTTGCCGCACTTGCGCTCAACTTGGCCCAACGTGACCATTCGAGGATATGTTTCTTAGGCAGCGGATCGCTAAAGGCGGTCGGTGACGAAAGCGCGTTAAAGGTCATGGAATTGACGGCGGGAAATTACAGCGTGATGTCCGAATCCTTTCTCGGCCTGCGTCACGGCCCGCTCTCATGGCTGAACACCGATTCGCTTGTTGTCGCCTTTGTCTCAAATGATCCTCGGAAACTGCCGACCGAACTTGGCCTGTTAGATGAATTGAAGAATAAGAACATCGTCAAGGATATCGTCGTCATTGGGCCGCAGAGCGTGGATATGTCGGCGTTTGAGGACCGATGCATCAAGCTCGACATTCCTTCCAAAGTGAGCGACAACTACCGCCCGCCGCTGGATGTGATATTCGCTCAATGCCTTGGCCTGTTTGCGTCGGTTCGTCGGAACCTTAAGCCTGATTCTCCGAGCGCGGATGGAAAGATCCAGAGAGTTGTCTCTGCGATCAACATCAAGGGCTTAGACCAAGTTAATTGATCGCCTTCTGCGTCGCGATGTATCCTGTCGGCCGAACGACGGTTACAAACCCTTTTCCGTCAAACAGATCATCGACAGAGATCCGCGTCCTGCCTCCGGGTTCAAGGTTCGGAATGGCGTATGCCTTCACGTTTGAGAAGTTATCAGTTCGATCGGACAGATAAAGACTATAGCCTTTTACCGAATGCTGCGGCAGCCCGACACTTCCGAACAAAAGAACGGAAAGTTTGCCGTCTTTTTCTTTGCTGAAGCTGTGGATCTCAACCGGTGACGACAGCTCGCGCAGCACTTTCATCGACGGTTTAGGATTGCCGTACATGTAATAAACACCATGGATCCGGCGGCGGAATTTATTATTTTCACTGGTTCCCGGATAGTGCGTGCGATAGTCGGTCAAGTCAAAGTAGATCGCTCCCTCAACATACGGTTTACTTTCATAAACGGCCATGTGATAGATCATATCTTCGACGCGCCGTTCATCGCCGCCCTTAAAATTTGGTTCGCACAGGCCGAATTCTGAGATGAAAAAGGGTTTGTCGGGATAAGTACGATGCACGTTGTCCAGAAACCCGCCGATCTCGCCGACCGGAATGTCCCACCAACTTCCGCCATATTCATTCATCATCAAAAGATCGCCAAGGCTGCCCGCGTCCGGTGTGAACCCAGGTTCACCGGCAAACCCTTTTGTCAGCGTATTGCTGACATAACTGACCTTTCGCGAAGGATCAAGCTGTCGTACCTTTGCGATCATTCCCTCGATCATCCGTTTCATCGCCGGATCGCGGCCGTTAAGCTCATTGCCAACGCCCCAGGCGATGACCGAAGGATGATTGTAGTGATTGCGGATCATCAATTCGATCTGTCGATGTGCCATCTTTTCGATCGTCGAACTCGCGGGCGTCTCCGGCCCCCAGAGCGGTATTTCTTCCTGGACCAGGATGCCATTCCTATCACAGAAATCGTAAAACACATCATCCTGTTGGAAATGCACGCGACTGAAGATGGCGTTCACGTCCTTCATCATTTTGCCGTGTCGAATGATCTCGGCCTCCGGCTCGGCAAAACCAAAGTTTGGGTTCGAGCCGGCGGTCCATTCCACGCCCATCAGTTTCACGCGTTCGCCGTTGAGATAGGTTTTGCCATTGATGAACTTCAATTCGCGAAAGCCTATATTTGTCGAGACACGATCTACTGCCTTTCCGTTTGATCGAACCGTGACGTCAACACGATATAAATTGGGACGATCGAAATGCCAGGGATTTACCTTTGCAAGGTTAAATTCAACAGTTGCTTCTCCGTTTTGAACGGACGGCAGAGCAGTGGCGGAATAGACCGTGTTTTCTGTTTGCTGATTTTCTTCGGTGACAGCGACCGAGAGCTCCGGATCTTTGTTCACGATCGGATCGAGACCTAGTTGTATCTTCAATTTTCCCGAGCCACCGGCCGTATCGAGCGTCGGCGTCACATGCAAATATCGGGCAAACGGTTTTCCGGTGACGATCAACGAAACCGGGCGGATCAACCCGCCGTCGTTTGGCCAATCGAATGAATTTGCAAACGGGATCTTGTCTTTTCCGTAGTCGTTGTTTACGGCAACCGTTATCGTATTGTCGCGTCCGTGGTCGAGCTTTCCATTTAGGTCGATGAAGAATTTGTTAAAGCCATCGCCAATGTTTTCACCGGCCTTGCGTCCATTGATGTAGATGTGACTCGAGTGATTCACGCCGCGGAATTCGAGCACGACATTCTTACTTCTCCACGCGGCAGGTACGGCGATCGTCTTCTGATACCAGCCCCAGCCGTAGTGCATCTGGTTATCGTCTTCGACATTCCAGGTGTGCGGAAGGTTAACCAACCTTGCACCGGGAAGCGGTCTCAAATACCACTGCTGGGCCAAACCTTCCGCTGATTTGTCAACGGCAAATTTCCAGCCATCGTTGATCTGAATAACCTCACGCTGTGCAAATACCGTAAACACCGCCGCGGCACACATGAGAACAACGCCCATAAAGTTTTTGATCGTGATTTGCATAGTGTTGAACTTTGCAGCCGTTGCTTGCCTGGCGTTTTGGCGTGAGAAAATACTCATTTCAAACGGCCGGCGCGAAGGTAGCGGCGTAGCGCACGGCAGGTGTCTCGCCTATTGCACTCCGATAGGCGGCAAGGTTATTTCAGATATCCGCCACTCTTCAGGATACTCGCCCACAAAACATAACCTTCGCCCAAAAGGTGCAGGCCGTCGTTCGTGTATCTCTTATCGAGGCGGCCTTCGGCATCCAGGAACCTGTTGTAAAGATCGATATACGTGACCGCCCTGTCGCCGCGGGCTATCTCAGCCATCGCTGTGTTCAGTACCTTTATACTTTCATCGTTTTTGTCGACAAACTTTCGAAACGTGTCGTTGGTTGGCAGCACGCTCTGCAGGTATATCCTGGTCCTGGGAGATAAAGTTCGGGTCCGGCGGACAAATTCCTTGTAATTTCCGATGATCCTTTCGTTCGGAATGTTTCGTGAAATGTCGTTGATGCCGATCATCAGGAATATTTTAGCCGGCTTTTGCGCAAGAATATCATCCAGCCTTGCCAAAACACCGGCAGAGATATCGCCTGATATACCGCGATTTTGACATCGAATGCAGTTCAACTGTTCTGCCCATTCATTGCCGTCCGTAATGCTATCGCCGATAAAGACGATGCCATTTTTCGTGTTTGAAAGCTGTTGATGCAAACTCACCTTTTGCACGTAATAAGGCCGAACATAGCTTTCGTCGGGTTTAGCTGGCGATGGCTGTTGTGCGATCGCACCACAAGCAAGAAATAGGCATGCAGTGATGATAGAAACTTTTTTCATACGATTCTCAGGCATCAAATCGAGATATTCTATTCGTGAGAATGGCCGAGTGCTTTAACCTTTGCGTCCAACTCGTTTAGTTTTAGACGCACGGCAATGATGTACGCCGGTTCGCGGTCGGTCCAGTGTCCGTAGGTAACCGTGACAATTGTGCCGTCGGGCAGCAGCTCTACGCCCGGATATGATGAATCCCATTCTCCGCCTTCGCTGTTCCCGCGATTGTCCATTAGCCGAACGCGATATTGTCCTTCGCGGCCCTTCACAATGTCGTCATAGGTCCCGACCCACGCGACCCAATCGCCGCTTGTTTTTGTATCGAGCGCCATATCACGGAAAGAAATAAACAGCCGTCCGTCCGGTGCATATTTTCCGGTGTGCCGGTCACCGGTCAAAGCTCCAGGCAGTTCGCGCGGCACGGTCCAAGTCTTACCTTCATCATTTGAAAAGATAACGTGTGAATTCTTGACGCGCCGATTTTCGCGCAGCAGCACGGCCAGATGCTTGCCGTTGGGCGAGCGGATCACGCCGGGTTCGCACAGGTGAATATCCGATGACCGGAACACTACCGTCGGTGCTCCCCATGTCAGCCCGCCGTCTTTTGAGATAGTTTGATAAAGTGTGAATACAGCAGGTTGCGCACGGTTCGGTTCCTTTGTAAAAAAGCGCCCGTCGTCATGAAACATGGCAAGATAATGTCCTTTTCCTGTTTGCAGCTTCTCAACGAAACCCATCGCCACGATCCCCCCAAAATCCCCGATCGGTTTCAGCTCGGTCCACGTCTTGCCGTCATCATCAGAGATCGAAGAACGTATAGGATACAGCCCAGAAAACAATACGAGGCGTTTCTTTCCGTTTTTATCGATCACCCGATGAATGGTCGGTGTCTCAAGCGACGTTTCCCAACTCCTGGGTGTTGGCAGCCGTTCCGACCACGTTTTTCCGCCATCGTTGGACCGCTTCATTATGATCGGCCCTTTGCCGTGCCCCTTTGGATAAACAACGATGATCGTCCTGTTGTCCTCAAGCAATACGGTCGTCGGGTGCCCAAGATATTGCCCCGATTCGCGATCGACCAATACTTGCCGGTCGCTTTCGCCCGAAAGGTCTATGACCGGAATTGAAAACCCGCGCGACTGCGCTTGTGTTCCAACCGTAAGGGCTAATCCCAGGCAGACTGTGGTCAACATGTTCGCTATCTTATTCATAGGTCCTTATCGATCGTCTGACGATCGCTCCAACGGTTCATGCATCCGCAAGTTTTACTTAGTTTCCGTTTCTCAACATCATCAAAACATGTGCCGCCGACCAACTAAAATTCGCGGCATTCAGGCCTTTCCCGGTGATCGGGTGATAGTTTTCGCGAATCTCTCCGTCTGAGAGCAAGCCATCGGCGTTTGCCCAAAGCTTGGTTGTGAGCATCTCCGCCTCTCTTTCCAAACCATATCGTCGCAGGGCCTCGATACCAAAATAAAATTGGTCGAGCCAGACCGGGCCGCGCCAATAGCCCTTCATCGGATCAAATTTTGCATCATCAGCGGCCAAGGTCGGCAGTGGAACTTTGGTGTTGAATCTGTTTGCGTCCAACATTATTTTGGCAGCTCGACGAGCTTGCTCCGGCGAAGCAATGCCTACCCAGAGCGGTATCCAGCCCTCAGTGCCTTCGACGGTGATCAGCTTATCGCCGGCTAACTGATGGTCATAGTAGAATCCGTGTTGCTGGCTGTAGAACTTGGTATTGATCTTCTGCTTCAAGATGGCGGCGTGAGTCCGCAGTGTGCGGGCCGTGTCTTCCATTTTTAGGACTTTCGCAAGATCGGCAAGATACAATTTGTCGGCGTACAGATAGGAATTCAGATCGACGGATTCCTGATCGATCGACCATGCCCTATCGTTATTTTTCAGCATCGAAACACCGTCAAAACGCACGGCATTGTCCATACCGCTTTCCCATTTTGCCGCAAGTTTTGTGCCGTCTGTCGAGCCGTATTCGCACAGGCCGTTTTTGTCGTGATCACGGTTTGCATACCACCATTCGTGGTACTTGATCAATTTCGGGAAAATGTCCGCGACGAAATTCTTATCACCTGTTTTTCTAAAGATCTCCCAAACCGCCCAGGCCGCCAGCGGAGGTTTTGTATTGCGCCAGTTATTTTCTTTCTCATCGGTGTAAATGCAGTCGGCCACCATTCCGGCTTCGTCCTGGTAGTCGAACATCGAAAGGACGTTCGATCTCGCTAGTTCGGGGTTAAAGTCAGCGAGGGCAACTGCGTGCTTCCAACTATCCCAACTCCAAAAACCGTAAAACCCCTGATAGCTCGCCGATGGAAAGGTGCCGTCATGTTTCAGGTCTTTGGCGGCACTTCGCCAATTTGTGTTGAGCGTGACGATCGCTTTCACGGCCAAACGCCTTTTAGCGTCGTCCGGCACCCGGGGCGTTGAGAAATATCTACTCAGATATCCGCTCCAACGCCGTTCGTTCCGTTTCAATTCGGTCGCGAAATGTCGTTTGATATTTTCGGCGGGCAATTCTCGGTTTTGCAGAAAATATTTCTGCGTATGAACAAGCGAAATTGATCGGCCCGGCTTTAGTTTGATGGTTGGATAAACGGCTTTGTACGAGCCTCCGTCGATCTCAAAGGCAAGCGTTTGCGGGTGATCAAAATCAATTACAAAACTCTTTTCCCTATCGGGGAAAGTGACCGCCAACCGATTCGTGTCGTTCTGCAGCGAGGCCTTCGGCAAAAGGAGTTCACCCGTGTATAAGATCTCAAGCGATCTTGCCCTGCCGGACCGGTTCGTGATCTTTGTCTGGATCATAGCCTCGCGGTTTGAGACAAAGATCAGTTGCTGCGAAACATCAAATTCAGCCAACAAGAATTTCTGTTCCAAAATGCCCGGAAAGTAAGTCGTGGAAAACGTTGCCTGTGCCAGATCAAGTGCTCTTCCATTTTCGCTAATGACCAATTTTGCTATGGTGTTGGCAAGCCATTCACCGGAGAGGTCCATCACCAGCGGGCCGATAAACGAGCCACGGTCTTCTATCCGCTGCGGCAGGGCATAGGCATGCCATGCTCCCAGGTCCGAAAAGAACGAGCGTTCAACATCATCGGACTTTGTTATCGTCTGTCGGACGTTCAGCACATCCGGAAACGAAGACCTTTGTGCGAAGGCTGGAACTAGCGCGAACAAAACGGCCAGGAATCCGATGAGACTTCGGGTATGCATATCTCGCTTGGCCTGTTCCATCTGAAACACTCGCATCGCCATAGTTAGCGGTAGTTCTCCGTAGTCCTCGCTGTAACCCAGTTCTAGGGAATCGACGTCCGGCCCTCGGTCCAGCGTCCGCGTGTATAATCCGGAAACTTGATCGGAGCAGACCCCTTCGCAACAGATATCTCGCTCAACGGCCCGGGAGCGCTCCATGCAGCGGCGTCGTAAACGTCCATATCCGGGACCAGGCCTTCGCGCATGCATTGGATCAGGCGGTAGCACATTATGTAATCCATACCGCCGTGGCCGCCAAGCCTTCGGGCGGTGTCGCCCATTTCTTTCCAGAGCGAGTGTTCGTACTTGGCCTTATACTGTTCGATATCCTGCCATTGATGATTTGCCTTGGTCGCCTCGATATACACGCGGGCGGGATAATCGCGATAGATCCCTTTTGTTCCCTGAACAAGATTGATGCGGTCATACGGCCGCGGGCTTGTGACATTATGCTGGACCATTATCGTCCGGCCCTTGTTTGTTTTGATCAGGCCCGTGTTGTAATCACCGCAGATATAATTCTCCTTCATTCGCGGGTCATCTTTGGCAAGGTGCTGATCGCGGTATTCAAACAAACCCGGAGCGCCTGAACTCATCGCGACCATGTGTTCAAATTTATCGCCGCGGTTGATGTTCATATAATTAGCAACCGGACCAAGCCCGTGGGTCGGATAGAGATTGCTGTTTCGCAAAGTGTGATGCCGTCGCCGCCAGAGGCCTTCATCCTTTGTCTCAAACAGGATGTAACGCAGATCGTGGTTATACGCACCTTCGCCGTGAACTATCGTCCCCAAAACGCCTGAGCGGACCAGGTTCAACGCAAAAAGTTCGCCCCAGCCGTAGCAGCAGTTTTCCATCAGCATACAATGCTTTCGTGTTGCTTCGGATGTATCGACGATCTTCCAAATGTCCTGCAGCGTATAGCCCGCCGGAACTTCGGTACAGGCGTGCTTGCCGGACTTCATCGCATCAACGGCCTGCGGAACATGCCATTCCCACGGCGTAGCGATATAGACAACATCGATATCGTCACGTTTCAACAGGTCGCGATAGCCGTAGTCTCCATTAACATATATCTCGGGCTTGCCCGCATTTGCCTTCTCTACGATCGCCTTAGCTTGATCAGCCTTCTCCTTGACCACGTCATTAAGTGCGACGACCTGTACGCCCGGGACATTTACAAACTCACCTATTACGCTCCGTCCGCGCAGGCCGGTCCCGATAAACGCCATCCGCACAGTTTGATGTTTTTCAAACGGCACACCGATCATCGATTTGGCTTTTGCGGGTGTCCCGGCGATCAATTTCGCGAGTATCGATTCACTTTTTGCCGCAGCCGCCGCACTTGTGCCAAACAGTCCTAAACCAATACTGCCCAAAGCCGCGTTTCGCAGCATTTCACGTCTTGAAATATCGCTCATATCTCTCCTTTATTATCCAAAATGGCCACTAGTTAATGCCTAAGTTATCGCAGCGTTCAGCCGATCTTGCGTGGTCGAATCGCATTTGGTTTGTGTACTTTCAGTTCGAGGTCTTTCGTTCTTTCGTGATCACAGTTCGTAACCTTCACTTC
>CAUJFK010000137.1 GCA_963169175.1 Acidobacteriota bacterium
ATGGCGTTTGGATTTGTCTTTGTTCATCCTTTCGAAGATGGCAATGGCCGCATTTATAGTTTTCTGATCCATCATGAGCTGGCACGCTCCGAGTTTGCTCCTCCGAAGCGTATTTTCCCGGTGTCTGCTGTCATGCTTCGGGAACGCATCGACCATGATCGCGTTCTAGAAAGCTACTCGAAGGCAGTTCTTCCATTTATCGAATTTACCTTGGACAGTCCGCGTGTCGAACGCGGCTTTGATGGAAGTGTACCGCCTCAATCTCGGGGTTTGTGATCTAGCGCGAGTTTTAGGAAATTTTCAAAAAGTACACGGCCGTCGCGGGATTCGTTTGGGTGTTCCCAGCGGGTTGGGTTTTTGGACCAGTCTTCGAAAGATTTTTCAAGATGGAACTGGACAGTGTAGATGAGTTGGCCATCGGTACTTTTGACCATCATCTGATTTTTGCAAAGGTAGGATGTTGCCAGAAGTTTGAATTCGTCAGGAAGGCCGACGACCTGGATGCCGTGGTTTTGCCATACGCGGAGGATGTCGTCCTCTTTGGTATAGTCCTGCCAAACACCGGAATGCTCGTCCTCTGTGCCGGCGAAGATCGGGTCGGTCGTATCGAGGATCTTCACAAAGCGATACTGATATTCAACAACGCGGCCCGTGCGTTTTTCGGCTGGCTCAAGGTTGTCAAGTGTTTTTAGCGTTCCGCCAAAAGCGAGGGCGACAAGTTGGTGCGAGCCGCAGATAGCAAGCACCGGTATCCGGTTCGCGGTGATAAAACTACGGAATGCTTCGATATGCCCGGGATCGTAGTAATCAAAATCCTGATAGGTCCCGCTCATCACGATGGCATCCGGCTTGAAGTCGCGGACGGCGTCGGCGATCTCTGAAAGGTGCACGGTCAGTGTTTTGGGCTGCTTGACCAACCGCTGGACGTTCCGTGCAATGTTGTCGCACGCGAGTCCGCCGACAAAGCGTTCAAAACGAAGTTTGCTTTCGATCGAATCCGCCCATTCCTTGCGTGCAAGATCTGACATGTCCGACTCATAACGCAGCAGACAGCTTACGATCAGAACACGGGCGTGGTCTATTCCTTTTTCGATTGGCTCATAGCGGCAGAACGTACGTTTATTGTACGGAAAGGGAAGTTCCTCGGAAACATTAGGTTTTAGTGCCGCATCAAGCATACAAAATGTAAGACAGGCCGCTAGCCTGTCTTAATAGCACGCAAGCCGCGTGCCCCTATAGGAGAATTATATCAATATTTGCCCTATTTGGTCGAGCGCTGTAGGGCAGGCCGTTGAACCCTCAGGCCCATCTCCAAGTAGTCGCCTCGTCCAAACAAAATGTTGGTTCGAGCGTTTTCGAGCTTTATTTCGTCTGTTTCGTGGTCCCGGCCCCGGCCCTGCCACCACGAAAAACACGGATCAAGAAACGAAACCAACGAATCAAGGATTCGATGTCATATACGGACCCACTCCAAACTGGCCAGTCGGCTTTCGTTCAATTTGGGGTATGCTGACCGATTTCGACAGCCTAACCGCCTGTCGTACGGATGCCGCCGGTGGCGTTGACGTCGAATTCGGGCATCTTCGGTCCGGCCCCGGCATCGGCGATCTCGGTTCTCAGCCGCCGAATAACGGCCGCACGTGAACGGCCGACGACCTGCGGCGATCTGCCGCGGCCCAACTTTTCATGATGCAGGAGAAGCATTTTGTGCCAGGCAACTTCGATCTCGTCAGCGAGGACAGAGATCTTTGTGATATCGTACGGGACGGCCACTGAACGGCACCCGGCCCATGCAAATACACGCAGGTAACGTGCGGTTGCGAGATCAGGACACGCAAATCTTCGCTTGCCTACCTTTAACTCTATTCCGAGAAGCGTAAATAATATATCGGACGGATTCTCGCGTTCAGGAATGTCGAGCGAATAAGCACGCGTCCGCTGCGTGCGGACCTTTGTGCTGTAGAGAACGGGTATCCACGCGTCGCCGAGCGATTCGATGATGGAAGCGAGATTATCTATTGCTTACTACTCTTGATGCCGGCATAGAACGTGAAAATCTCTCGATGATGCCGCTGCTGAAGATGCCGAAATAGAGAACGCCGATAACAGCTATCACAAGAGCAGCGGTCATGCCGGCCGGTATTCGGGGCTGGGCCCATTCGGTCGTCCGTTCGCGGAAAAACATTACCACGATCAGCCGGAGGTAATAATATGCGGAGATGGCCGTGTTCAGGACGGCCACGACGACAACTATCGTTAGCAGCGTATTCCCTGCCTCAAGCGCCGGGCGAAAAACGAGGACCTTGCCCATAAAGCCCGCAGTGAGCGGAATACCAAGCAGACTCAGCATAAACAGAGAAAGAGAGAAGGCCAGGGCAGGCGAGCGGAAACCGATGCCGTTGTAATCTTCAAATTCCGCCCGCCGATCATTCTTTTGGCCGAGGAGCGTGACGATGCCGAAGGCCCCAAGGTTTGTGATAGCGTAGGCCAGCATATAGAACGCGACCGATGCGATCGCCGCGTCGCGGTCCGCGGCATCAGTTGCGGTGCCGGCACCCAGGAAGCCAACCAGGGCGTACCCGGCGTGAGCGATCGACGAATATGCGAGCATTCGCTTGATATTGTTTTGCAATATCGCGGCCACGTTGCCGACCGTCATTGTGAGGATCGCGATCACGCTTAGCGCGGTGATCCACGTCTCATGCAGATAGCCCGCGGCCTGGGCACCTGCGACAAGCGGAAATCCGATCACAAATACCCGAAGGAAGGATGCAAATGCCGCGGCCTTTGGCCCGGCGGCCATAAAGCCGGTTACAGGGCTTGGCGCTCCTTCGTAAACATCGGGCGTCCAAACATGGAACGGAACAGTGGCTGCTTTGAACCCGAACCCGATGATCATCATTGCGGCACCGATGAGAAGCAGGGCGGGGAAGTTCGGGTCTGCGATCCTTGAGGCGATCTCGGTGATATTGGTCGTCCCCGTTGCACCATAGATCAACGCCATTCCGTAAAGCAGGAACGCAGATGCGAACGAACCGAGGATGAAATATTTCATCGAGGCTTCGTTCGATTTTAGGTCTGTTTTTCTAAACCCGGCCATCACATACGTTGCGATCGACAAGGTCTCCAGGCCGAGGAACATCACGACAAGGTCATTGCCCGACGCCATCAGCATCATCCCAAAGGTCGCAAACATCAACAGCGCATGAAATTCACCGGCAGGCACATTCTCATTTTCGATCCAGACGGTCGAGATAAGTATCGTCAACGCGGTCACGAGCAAAAAGACGAACGAGAATCCAAGCCGCAGGTTGTCGTGAGCGATCATGCCGCCAAACGCGGAAGCAGGCACATCCGCGGTCCACATTGCGCCGAGGATGACCGTTGCCACGATCAGGCCGGCAAGCGAAATGCCGGCCGTCACACGCCGCTGATCCGGCACGAAGCTGTCATAGACCATCGCCACAATACCAGCGAGGGCGACCACAAGCTCCGGCAGGATGGCCGAGATGCTGACGTTCGGTGTTACAAGTTCTGCAAAAAAGATCATGTCAATCTGCATCGGACCATATCAGATCCGTTACTGAAAACTAAAAACTGAAACCTACGGTACGAGCAAGGGCTTAAATGCTCAGGTTGTACCCTAAGCCCTTGCTCACGCGCGGGCTTCTGCACTGTGGTCGAGAATCAGATCACAGAGCAATTGTGTCATTTTTCCGCTTCGGCAATGACGCCGCCGGCGACGGGCAATACCCGCTTTTGTATCTCGGTCACGGCGCTTTCGGTCCTGTCGAGGAATGGCCGCGGGTACACGCCCATGAAAACCATCAGGAAAAGCAGCGGTACCATCAGCCCAATCTCGCGGTAGCTAAGGTCCGCAAGCATGCGGTTCTTGGCATTCGTGATCTTGCCAAAGAAAACACGCTGCACCATCCACAGCAGGTAAACGGCGGCAAAGATGACGCCCGTTCCGGCAAACATCGTTGCGACGGTATTCCAGTTCCAGCCAAGCATATGATAGCCGTCAAGAATGACCGACTTCCACATCCCGAGCATTATCAAAAATTCACCAACGAACCCGTTCAGGAACGGCAGGCCAATTGACGACATCGACGTAAAGACAAAGAATGTCGCGTAGATCGGCATTGGGTTGGCGAGGCCGCCTAACTCCCCGATCATTCGCGTATGCCGACGCTCGTAGATAAAACCGACCAACAGGAATAAGGCCCCGGTCGAAACACCGTGGTTCAACATCTGGTAAACGGCGCCCTGCATTCCCCATTCCGTGAATGAGAACATGCCAAGGATAATGAAGCCCATGTGCGCGACCGATGAATATGCCACAAGCCGTTTCATATCCGGCTGAACCATGGCGACCAGGGCGCCATAGGTGATGCCGATGATCGCAAAAACGATGAAAAGCGGCGCCCACTCCCGCGACTGCTCCGGGAACAGCACAAAATTGAACCGCATCAGGCCGTACGTTCCCATCTTCAGCAATATAGCGGCAAGGATAACGGATCCGGCGGTCGGTGCTTCGGTATGCGCGTCAGGCAGCCATGTGTGGAAAGGGAAGAGCGGCACCTTGATCGCAAACGCGAGTGCAAATGCCAAAAAGAGCAATGTGCCGGTCAGCGGGGCAAATGTCAGCGTGTTCATCTTAATGGCATTCGCAAGCACGACGAAATCGAATGTTCCCGCCGCGGTTCCGCCCGGAATACCGGCATAGGCGTAAAAAAGCCAGATGATCGCCACCAGCATAAGAAGGCTGCCCAGGGCCGTGAAGATGAAGAATTTAACGGCCGCATAGATACGATTGTCGCCGCCCCAAACGCCGATCAGAAAGAACATCGGGATAAGCGAGGCCTCAAAGAACAGGTAGAACACCAACAGGTCAAGCGAGACAAAAACGCCGATCATCGCACTTTCAAGCAGCAGCATGAAAATGTAGAAGGCCGTTACCTTTTTCTCGATCGCGTTCCAGGCTGAAAGGACCGCGATCGGCATAATAAGCGTGGTCATCAGGACCAGCCATAGGCTCAGGCCGTCAACGCCAACGTGGTAATTTGTGTTGATGGCTTTGATCCAAGGTACGTTCTGTTCAAAAAAGAAACCCGATGCCGACACTTTGCCCGGATCCGCAAGCAGAAAAAGCGAGATCAGGAAGTTGATAAGCGTGAACACGAGCGCCACCCATTTCAACTGGCCTTCCTGCTTCCAGAAAAGCTGATGCCCAAGCACCGCCAATGCGCCGACGACCGGCAGTGCGATGAGAATCGATAGAAGATTTTCGGTAATGAGATCCATAAACCCCTAGCCAACCAGCTTCAATCCGTAATAAATAAAATATCCGAGCACCACAACGGCCCCAAGCATTATCACTGCGGCGTAGCTGCGGATGAATCCGACCTGGACGCGGCGAGCAATATCGCCAAGTTCGATGACAAAATAGCCGATGCCATTGACGATCCCGTCGATGAAACCGACATCGAAGCCCTTCCAGAAGCCTTCGCGCGAAAGGCGCGTGAGCGGATCGACAAAGTAGCCGTTGTAAAGCTCGTCCAGCCGCCATTTTTCTTCGAGGATCCGCGGCATCTTTCGCAATGGGTCTTTTTTGAAAGCGAACCAGCCGATAAGTATGCCTACCACCGCAAGGACGACAGACAGCAGGGCAAGCACTCGCTCCTTGCGGACGACCGTGGGCGAATGGGTCTCATGCTCCGCACCGCCAGCGGGTTCTGCGGCAACGTGTTCTACTGGGCGCGGTGCTTCGACACCGGGAGCAGAAAGCACCGGAACTTGGTGGCTGACCTCGGCCGGTTTTGCTATCACGGGTTCGAGAGTATGTTCGAATACATTCACGTCGCCGGCCCCAAGCAATGAGCTCATCGCATACGGAATGCCGACCAGCCCGCCAAGGGTTGAGAGTATAGCCAATACGATCAAAGGCACGGTCATCGACCATGGCGATTCATGCGGCTTGAAGTCCGGAGGCAGTGCGTGATGATGTTCGTCGTCG
>CAUJFK010000138.1 GCA_963169175.1 Acidobacteriota bacterium
GTCACGATAGCCGAGTTCGCGAAGCAGCGATTGTATGGTGTTCTTGTCCTCTTCCAGAAGGCGTTCACTCGTATAACCGCGGCCATACCCGAACAGCGGTATGATCCCAAGAATATTCGCCTCTTGTGACTCAAGGGCCGGCTTGATCTCCTCGATCGTGAACAGACTCGTCCCAGTCAGTCTTATGTCGGTGAGTTTCAATTGTCGGCTCAGGTTGACGTGATATGTGACCGAAACTTTCTTGTCGGTCAGGTCCTGATTGGTAAGCACCGAGCAAAGGGCTTCGGTGCCGTTTGCGGGAAGCCCGGTGTCTGGATCACCGGCATCCAGCGGAGGCTCGACCGAACAGGTTGACGTGACGTCCGCAAAAAAGTAGCCGACCTCCTGAAAATGTGTTTCCAACCGGCGCTCACCTTCAATGATGGCCGAAAAATCCAGCGTACCCTCGCGTTTTATCGGAAGCAGTTTTTTTTGTGTGCTTGAGCCGGGCGTGTCACGTTCGGCATCGACCGTTACTTCGACGACCGGGCCCTTTTTTCCGACGACGGTGATATCGATCGTGTTGGCATCGCTGTCGTAAACAGGCCGTGCCGGGCTGAGTGTTGGGGCCAGGTAACCTTCGTTCCGCAGTATTTCGCGTATCTTTTCCTCATCACGATTCAGCTTGTCCCTTGAGAACGTTTCGCCGGGTTCAAGTAGAAGTTTGTCTTTGAAGATAGCGTTGTCGATGCCCTCGATCTGGATCTCAAATTTGTTGACGGTCGCCGGCTGATTCAACACAACACGAAAAGTGACCCCGACCTCATTGGCATTTGCAATTGGCTGCTGGGTGTAAGTTACCTCAGCCTTAAAATAGCCCCGTTCGCGGAGATAGTCCTGGATCAGCGTCGCATTTTCGCGAAGGGTCTGCTCGGTCACGACCGCTCCCGGGTCGAGAAGCGTGAGGCGGAACAATAGCTCTTGTTCAGTCACGTTGCCGCGGTCGCCCTCGGCATCGACAACCTCGACCTTAACGCTCAGGGCCTGGGTCTTTCGTTTTGTTATGAACCGAAGTGTGACGCTGTCCGCACCAGAAGGTTCCGCTTCGACAACGACCGAAGCGATCCGTTTGGTTGCATACAACTGCTCGATCGCGTCACGGATCCTGACCGCGGAATAGGTCGCACCAACCGCTTCGCGGGCCAGGGCGCGAAACTGTTCCGCAACGGCCGGGTTATTGTCATTGCCCTCAAGGGTTACGACAACGTCGGCGATGCGCTTTCCGTCATGATCGTCCTGGCCAAAGATCGGTATTGAAAGGAATGTCACGGCCAGCGCCAACATCAGAGCCGCCGTGAGCGGCATTTGGCGCGTTTTCATCCGGTGTCCGGCAATTGAAGCGAAGATCGACATCCTAACTATTTTTTCAGGCCCGTTAAAAGCGTTTCCTGAACCGAACTTCAAAGCTGAACGCGTTCCGGTCCTGCGTAACGTTGGTCAGCGACCTTTGTTCGTACTGGGCGACGAACGAAAGCTTGTTCGAAACCCGATATTCAAGCGCAAGCACCTGATTCTGGTCCTGCGAAAGATTGGTTGAATACGTGATCCTCAAATTGTTGTTTATCTGCCTGCCGACGGTCAGCCGGGCTGAGGCATTTAACCGCTGTCCCGAAATTATCGGGTCGATCTCAAATACATTAAGGCCGAACAGCTTGTCGGTCGCCTTTCGTGCAGGCTCATTGATGATGGTATCGGTCAATACCTCGGCCGCCGTGTTGATGCCGGTCTGCGCCAGTGTCGGAATGCCGGATTCGGTATTTGAGAGATTGCCTGTCGTGATCAGTGATATTACATCCGCCTGCGGCAGGGCCGGACTCGACCTGACGGTTACGGAAAGGTTTTCGGTATCGGTGATTGGGCCGTTCAGGTTTACGAAGATCTGGTACCCGTTGATCTCCGATTCGGCCTGCAGGTTTATTACCGGCTCGACCGATGTGTTTGGCGGGAACTCGACCACGCCGCGTTGTACGACATAGCGGTCATTGCGGAAAAACACCGTGCCGCTGTTTGCCGTTATTCGGCCTGATATCTGCGGTTCTTCGGTCGTTCCCGCAAGCCGCAGCGAGATCGACGCTGTCAGGTCCGCAATGTTGTTTCGGACGATCAAGGCATCGCGGCCTTCGATCACAAGATCGAACCGCGGGGCTTGAAATGACGATGTGCCGCCGCTGGACAACGAGGTATCGCCGCGGCCGCTTATTATGCTGGCAAGGTCGATGTCCTTTGTATAAACGCTTCGCTTTGCAAGGATCCGGCCCGCAATAAGGGTTGAAAGGCCCCCGCCCGCAAACCGCCGGCCTGAGATCTCAAGTTTCGCGTCACCTGTCGTAATAAAATCTTCAGGCAGCGGAACCGTAATATTATTTCCGGTCAGATCGAATCGGAACGAATCGGGCCTAAGATCGCTTCCGAGCACTGCACCGCCGCTTGCCACGAACTCGCCGCCGCCGAGAAATCCTGAAACACGATCGACCTGGACCTGGTTAGATGCAAACCGAATGATGCCCTGGAGCCGCTCGAACATCAGCCGGTCGGACCCGACGAAGGTAGCAAACGAAGCATTATCAAGCGTTGCCGTGCCTGAAAGGCGGGCGGCGGAGTTTGGCCCCGCGAGGCGGATCGAAACATCAGCGAATCCGCCGAAGAAAGTATCACCACTTGCGATCTGCGGAAATACATTCAATAAGCTGAGATTGATCCTTCCATCGATCGATAGATTATTGACGCCGCTTTCGGCAAGGGCCTTGGTGCCCGCGACGGTAAGGTTCGAGCCGCCGCCGGCAAATCGGGCACTCTCGATTACCACCTCGCGTGTATCGAAACGGATCGCGACCGGTTCGACTGCGTTGATCGGCGTGTCCTCAAGTCGCAAATTCAATTGGCTAAAACGGGCTGAACCGGTCAGGCCGGCCGCCGAATAGACGAGATTTCCGTTTGCGTCCCGATGGGCAATATTGCCGCCGAACTCGACCTGGCCAGTGGCTACGCCGACTATAGAAATGCCGGAAAGCTGCGGGATCAGTGCGAAGAATGGAGCAAGCGGGCTTTGATCAAAACTTGTCTGTACATGGAACGGAAGATTCGCGTTGCCGAAGTCGAGTGTGGCACTTACACGCTGGGGACGATTCTCCAAGGTCGCGACAAACTCAGCACTAAGTACCTGATCGGCGGTTGTTCCCTGGAATGTGACCGCCCCAAGCGCTTGATTGCTGACAAGGACGTTGCTCGCGGTACCGTTGAAGTTGACGTTTATAGTGGCAGGCCGATCAAACTCGCCAGCGGCCCGGGCGGTAAAGTCAGCGGTCCCGGTGACCGGCGGCGATTGTCCGGCAAATGTTGGCAGGGCCGCCAAAAGCAAAGGCAGCGGCACCTGGCTGCCCGTAACGTTCAGATCGAATCCCGAAGAGGCGGTGTCGTAGAAGCCCGCCGCCGAAAGTGACCCGTTGCCGACGCGGATCTTGCCGCGCTCGATATTGATACGCGTCCCGGTGAAGACAGCCTTGGCCGTCAGGCTGTCAAACGGCTGGCCGGCGATGTTTCCGGCTTCGGACGTGATATTTATCTCGCCACTCGCCTGATCGGGCAGCCCGGCAAGGGCTACTGTCCCGGATGTTTTTCCGTTAAAGTCCCGCAGTCGCTCAGGCAGGGACACCGGCAGGGCGGCAAGCAGATTTCCGGCGTTCACACTGGTAAGCTGGGCGTTCAGGCTGATGTTGTCGCTGCCGATCGACGGGATCGTCAGGTCAAACGCAACAAGCCCGCCGTCAGTCTGCCGCAGACGGCCGTTGCTAAGTTGGGTTTGCAGCGGCGAGCGGGCGATGTCTGTGGTCAGAGTTCCCACATCGCGGCCCTGCACCGAAAGAGACGCAACCGATGCCTTGCCCTCGATCGTGGGGTCAGACAGGTTCCCGGTAATGTTGCCGTCGAGTAACAGGTTGCCTGCGGCGGCGAGCTGCATTGATTCGATCTGCGGTTCAAGAGTGGATGTGAGGCCGGTTACGCGAGCGATGTTCA
>CAUJFK010000139.1 GCA_963169175.1 Acidobacteriota bacterium
CTAGTGGATTGCAACAGCTGGTTGGGAAGTAGTTATTACCGTTCTCTGATCCTTTCGCGAACTTTGAGTCCTCCCATTGAGGCCTTTGTGTTGAAGACACAAAGGCACAAAGGTACTTACGATTCAACTGTTAGAGTCCACTAGGACGCGATATCACCGCAGACGATTGGAATAAAATAAAATGACCTACCTCAGATCAACATTTCGACATCCGGCGCTGCCGAAGAACGACCTTGGGTTCACGGTGGATTATTACGAGGGTTCGCTTTCGACGCTTTGTGCCGGATGCGGGCATGATTCTATCAACGCGGCGATCGTCGAGGCGTGCTGGCAGATGAATATCGAGCCGCACAAGGTCGCAAAGCTTTCGGGCATTGGATGCTCGTCGAAATCGCCGGCCTATTTTCTGTCAAATTCGCACGGATTCAATTCGGTGCACGGACGAATGCCGAGTGTGGCAACCGGTGCGAACTTAGCGAACCGCGACCTGATCTATCTCGGAGTTTCGGGCGATGGCGATACGGCGTCGATCGGGATGGGCCAGTTTGTCCACGTTGTCAGGCGAAACCTGAACATGGTTTACCTCGTGATGAACAACGGCTGTTACGGGCTGACAAAAGGCCAGGATTCAGCGACAGCCGATGTTGGTTCGGTCAACAAATCCGGACACGAAAATCTGTTTGCTGCCATTGATCTTTCAAGCCTGGCGATCGAACTCGGAGCTACATTTGTCGCTCAAAGCTTTTCGGGCGACAAGGAACAACTTGTTCCGCTGCTGATGGCAGCCATGCGGCACAGCGGCTTTGCTTTCCTGAACGTGATATCCCCGTGCGTTACTTTCAATAACAACACGGGATCGACAAAATCATACGATTACGTCCGCGAGCACGTTGCGGCAACAGCAACCGTCGATTTTGTGCCGATAATGCGTGAGATCACTGCGACGTATGAAGCTGGTTCGGTCAAGGACCTGGCAATGCACGATGGCTCTGTCATCCATTTGAACAAAGTGCAAAAGGATTGGGATCCGACCGACCGGCTTTCGGCGACAAACGCTGTACGCTATGCAAAACGGCGTGACGAGATACTTACCGGACTCCTCTATATAAACGAGAATTCGACCGACCTCCATGGCTTGATCGAAACAACCGATCGGCCCTTAAATTCGCTTACCGAGGGCGACGTGTGCCCGGGCAATTCGGCCTTGGAATCGATCAACAACTCCCTCCGATAGAAAAACGTCCGGCAGGTCGGAAATACACCAATCGCGGGCGAGTGCGGAGTTTTCTGCACACGCCCGCGTACTTCTTCACGGCAACCGCCCGTGCTGCCGTGAACAGCCGGCCAAAGTCTTCGCTAAGCAATTGAATATAAAAGAATAACTGTTCTCACCGGCGTGGCCTCCTTTGGCATCCATCTTGCAGAATTTAGTATCAGAATGTCCACAGTCGCTGATCAGCGGGGATCGGGTGGTTTAGGCACAGGGCCCGTTCGCCGGGTTGTGGACAGGTTTATCGGAGACCCGGTCGGGCCCACACACATCGTCGTGGGCCGTATTACCGGGAATGAACCAAGCGGCCGGCTTGCGATCGAACAAACAGCCGGTTCCATTCGGAACAGGAATCTTCCGCTTCACGGCCGTGTGTTTCTACTGACGGGCAATCTGAACGCCGCGCAGCAACGCCAACGCTATATCGATGCCGACCTGAATCGACGATGGACACGCGAGAATATCGTACGCAACACGCCGTCGCCGCAGCGGCCGTTTACTATCTCTGAAGACCGTGAGCAGCATCAACTTCTAAAGATATTTCGTGACATTCTTGGAACCGCCGCAGATGAGGTCTATGTGCTCGATCTGCATTCTACCTCTGCGGATGGCGTGCCCTTTGCGACCGTCGGCGACACGATGCGGAACCGCCGATTTGCAATGATGTTCCCAATCAACATCGTTCTTGGTATCGAAGAAGAACTTGAGGGTACAATGCTTGAATTTCTCAACAACGAGGGAGCGGTCACGCTTGGTTTTGAGGCTGGACGGCACGACGCGACCGGTTCTGCAGCCAATCACGAAGCTCTCATCCAGGCGGCGCTGGTAAACACCGGTATTGTTCAAATAGGCGACTCTCCTCGACATGAAGAATTTCTGGACCGATTAAAGAAAGTGACGGGTGTTCAACGCATCTTCGAGGTTCGTCACCGTGAACCCATTGCTCCAACCGATAACTTTCAAATGTATCCCGGCTTTCAGAACTTCGATAGTGTCAGAAAGGGCCAGGCGCTGGCTGCGAATTGTCGCGGTGAGATCCGGTCGTCTGAAAAAGGAATGATCATGATGCCGCTCTATCAGAAGCAAGGAGAAGACGGTTTCTTTATCATTCGCGAAGTGGCGCGATTCTGGCTGCGGCTTTCGGCAGTCCTTCGGGCGCTCGACCTTGCAAGGTTTGTTGCACTGCTGCCTGGCGTGAAGAAACACCCGAGGCGGCCGGAGCAATTGCAGGTGAACACACGCATCGCGCGCTTGTTCCCACTTCAGATATTCCATCTGCTTGGTTTTCGCAGGCTCCGATGGATGCACGAATTCCTGGTCGTTAGTCGTCGCCGTTTTGATACGCAAAGTCCGTTTACGCACAAGGAGGCACACCATGGGTGAAAAGAATGTTACCGAAGAAATCGGCGAATCCCAGCTCAGAAACTTCACACGTGCCGTACTGATCGATCTTCAGGCTTTGAATCTCATGTTCTCAAACGGCCAGCTAGAAGAAGATGTCCGAAGGATAGGCGCCGAGCAGGAGCTTTTTCTTGTCGACTCAACGCTCCATCCCGCGCCGGTCGTACTTGATATTATCAAAGCCGCAAAGGACGGCAGACTGACGACCGAGATAGGCCGCTTTAATCTCGAAGCCAATCTGACACCTCGGGAGTTCACAGATACGTGTCTGCGAGATATGGAAAGTGAGCTGTACGAGATCCTTGGAATTGTCAGGGAGGCGGCGACCGAATTAGATGCCGGAGTTGTTCTTGCGGGTATTTTGCCAACGATCCAGCGTTCCGATCTGACGGAGGCGAATCTAACCCCAAGCCC
>CAUJFK010000140.1 GCA_963169175.1 Acidobacteriota bacterium
TGAGGCGAACACTTTCCCGCCATCGATAGAAGCTGTTGGCTTTATTAATGCCGCCACAGGAGACCTTGGCCTCCGGCCGGATAGCCGATACCTCAAGTCAGGAGCGGACGGCTCACGGCCCGGAGCTAACCTGGACATTTCGCAAGTCGGAAGAAAAGGCCCGTGATGCTAGGTCCGTTGTATGTTCATCAAAGGTGGGAATATTCGCGCTCGTCGGCGATTGTTCGCGCGTCAATGCGTGAGTTGCGAAGTTTTAGCAGCCTGATCCATTGTTTCTAACGGTGTTAGAGCGGCACTCAGGTGGCATACAACTTGCCGTCCGTCTTAGCAGGCGGGGGTACAGATCTAACTTAATGACTGAAAGGGTATTGGAAAGGCCGATACGGCCGCAGATAAGCATTTCGAGAATTGTCCTGCCGACCGAGCATGGATCGTGGAGCTTTCTGCTTGAACCGCTGGTCGTTGGCGGTGCTATCGCATGGTCATTTGCCGCGCCGTGGATCATGCTTATGGTGCTCGCTGCCTTTCTCTCCCGCCAGCCGCTAAAGGTATATTGGCTTGCACGCGGAAACCCTGAGGCCGCCGCCGTGTCTCTTCGGTTTCTACTGGCCTTTCTTGCCGCCGCCGCGATCGGCCTGGCCGGAACGATCTGGATGGTCCCTGCGGCGCTTTATCCGCTGGCCCTCGCGGGCCCAATCGCGGCCCAGCAGGTTTTTGCCGACCTTTCGCGACGAAGCCGCAGCCTCGCCGCCGAATTAGCGGGTGCGGCTGCCGTTTCCTCTTCGGCCGCTATGCTTACCATTGCTGCCGGACTTTCGGTATCGGCCGCCGGCGCTTTGTGGTTGATCTTCGTGTGCCGCGCCGTTCCTTCGATCCTATATGTACGGAACCGGCTTTTGCTTGAAAAAGGCAAGAAGTTCGATCTACTCCTGCCGGTTACCTCGCACTTTATTGCACTAGGAATTTGTGCGGTCCTTGCCTTTATGGGCCTTGCATCATTCCTGACGGTCGGTGTGCTTGCGTTTTTGGCCGTTCGCTCAGGATTCGGACTTTCGTCATACCGTTCGAAAATGAAGGCAATGAAGATCGGGATATGGGAAGTGGTTTACGGTGCGGTGACCGTCGCTTCGATGATCATCGGATATTATCTGGGTGTCTAAGCCAATTTCCGACAATCTGAAAATGCACAACGTCGATATTGATGTCGTCGAGCTCACGCTGGACGTGATGAAGTTTGCTATCGCACGGATAACCGATGCCGAACCGCCGCTGGGTGTCCCGCGCAGCGAAGAGGAACTGAAAGCGCTGGCCGGCGAAACGGTAACGGCAAAAGGGATCGGCGGTGAAACTGCGTTCAAGCTTTTTCGCGAAGTACTCGTAAAAGCGAGCGTTGCTATTGATCATCCTCGGCATCTGGCTTTCGTTCCGGCCTCGCCGACGCGGGCCGCGGTCATGTTCGACCTGGTCACATCGGCGGCAAGTGTGCATGGGGCATTTTGGCTCGAAGGCGCCGGCTGCATTTTCGCCGAGAACGAAGCGATGCGTTGGCTCGTTTCGCTTACAGGGCTTCCTGATGGAGCTTTTGGCGTGTTTACGACCGGCGGCACGGCGGCGAATCTTTCGGCCATTGTGACCGCTCGCGAAACGTGGCGGGACAGACATCCGGAAAGAGTAGGGAAGCGCGGTCTCATCATCACGTCCGCCGGAGCTCATTCGTCGGTTCGATCGATGGCAAAGGTGATGGATGCCGACCTTCTTATCGTTGGTTCGGAAGAGCGTTTTGAAGGATCCGCTTTGCGTAAAGCTCTCGACGAACTATCGGCCGACGAACAGGATCGCGTCTTTGCGGTCGTCGCAACGGGCGGGACGACGAATGCAGGAATAATTGACGATCTTCAGGGTCTTGGGCACGTCTGCCGCGGTCGAGGCATTTGGTTCCATGTTGACGCCGCGTATGGCGGCGGAGCTCTCGCGGCACGTTCGGCCAGACACCTGTTTGACGGCATTGAACTGGCCGACAGCATAACCATCGACCCGCACAAATGGCTTTTTTCTCCGTATGACTGCGGAGCGGTCATCTATCGACATCCTGAATTGGCCCAAAAGGCCCTCGCCCAGGAAGGCTCCTATCTTGATTATTTTCACGAGGATGTGGCGAAAGGATTCTGCCCGGCGGACTATCAGATACAATTGACCCGCCGCGTGCGTGGCTTGCCGTTGTGGTTCTCACTCGCGATGCACGGAACCGACCGCTACGAGCAGGCCTTTGAACGGGGCATCGAATTAGCCCGCATCGCCGGCGAGATGATCACCGGGACGGGTTACACAGAACTTGTCCGCGAGCCGAGCCTGTCATGCGTGCTTTTCAGAAGGCACGGTTGGACACCTGAGGACTACAAGCAGTGGACCCATTACAATCATCATCGCGGATTTGCTTTGGTCGCACCGACGAAGTGGAAGAGTTACGGATCGGCGGAGACGGTTGCGAGGTTCTGCTTTATTAACCCTGACACGACCGAAAACGATATCGCGGCCATATTGGAAACAATGCGATGAGATGATCAGCCTGACCGAGATCGGCTTACGGCTTGCCTGAGAGTGCTACGGCGTCACGGTCGCCGTTACGTTCTGATCGTATATGGCCATACCGCTCGCGTACCCGCCTTGCCATTCCAAGCAGGGCGTTCTCATCAAAATCTCGCAAGGTCTCGTCCCAAACACCGTAATGGAAGAAATGCGGATCGGTGTAGTCCTCGCCCAGGATCCACGCAAGTTCATGAGAATATTCAATGTTCGGCTCCTCACCGCTTAACTCTATCAGAATGTTCGCGGCGGCGACCTTTGCCTGCCGCATCGCCATGTACCCGAACCGTGGGCCGTCAAGCGCTATGATGTCACCGGCCGCATAGATCTTCTCGTGGCCCTCCAACTGCATGCGGGAGTTGACCACCGCAAACCCCTC
>CAUJFK010000141.1 GCA_963169175.1 Acidobacteriota bacterium
CTGACCCAGACGGCGGTTCCGCCAATGGTGACAGGCGAGAACCTTGATCTTGCCGCTGCTCGGAGAGAGGCCGAGATCAATAGAGGATGGCCCCGGAGGACTTTTGCTTCATTAACACATCCACGCGAATCTATTAGGACCTGGACCTGAACCGAGCCATGAGCCCCAACATAGCGGGCAGCGTTCGGGTATTCAGGGTTTACGAGGTCAATAATTTTGTTGTTAAGAACGCCGAATGACACGATGAAACTGCCTTTTGATCTTCTAAGCTTAATCGAACAGTCGGCAGCGTCGTTCGATTTATTGGCATTCTGGGCCACGGCAACTGCAATATGCGGGTAAGCGATGCATACCAGAAAGAGAGATAGGATAAGTAGAGAAAGTCTTGGCGTCACTCTTGATTAGACAGCGGAAACGACAGATTGTTCCACTTATTCTTTCCGGCAGGCAATCAGTTTTCACCTATGATCCTAATTGAGTAATTTCGAAATATCGAGTTCTGACAATGTTTGTTCTGTCCGCGAATTCGTATAGCCGAAAGTTTCTGTGCTTTATTTGTCGATAGACAATGCAGTTGGATCCGCGGTTTTTACTTCGCTTCCGAAAGAATTCAGGACAATGAGAAAAGCGGCGGTTTGGTAAAATTCTTTTTTGTTTGGCGATACGGTAAGAAATTTTGTTTCGAAGAGATTAAATTTTCCGTCCTTTGTCCACTCGATCTCCATGCCGGAGCCGTTGTCATATTTACCGTTTTTATCGACAATGCCCAGCAGTTTGCCGTTCGCGGTGACCTTGCCCGTTTTGTCGATCGTTGCAAGTGTCTTGCCGTCTAAATTCTTCAACGTTCCGTTCGCGTCCAGTACGCCGATCTGATTGCCGTGGACCGTGACCTTTCCGTCCTTTTTGACCGAGATCATTTCCGCTTCGCCGTTTACTTTGATCGAGAAATCGTCGATTTGCAGCGATTGAGCAGAGGTAAATGCGATCAAGAAAAATATAGAGATGAAAACTGTACCAAATAGTTTATTCATAAGTCTCAATGATTTCAGAGGTTTGTGCTGCTGCAAGGATATGGACCGCCGGGGATTAGCGCCCACAGTTAGACAGAAATATTATAAACAAATTGCGACTGTTCAGGTAATTTTTTGTTCGGAACCGAAATGTCTGGCAAGTCACCTGATTCTATGGTGCTGGCGTATATTTCGCGTCTCTTTGCGTGCTTGGCGAGCTTTGCGTGAGATGGAAATTGGTTTCACGCAAAGCCGCAAAGTTCGCAAAGACACGCGAAAAGGAGAATTTGCTTTACGCACCACATCGTCTTAAATTTGGATCGCTTCGATCATTTCCTTTACCGCCTGATTCAACCCCACAAAAACGGAACGCGAAATAATATTATGGCCGATGCTAAATTCGGTGATCTCGGGAATTGCTGCGAGAGCGCCGACGTTGCGATATGTGAGGCCGTGGCCTGCGGCAACGATCAAACCGAGGGATTGGGCATGAACGGCGGCGGCGGCGATGCGTGAGACTGCGGCGGCGGCCTTTTGGGCGCCTTCGCCGTGGGCGGCACGGGATGAGAGTGTGAGTTCGGCGTATTCGGCGGTGCAGAGTTCGATCTGCTGGGCACCGACCCGCTTTGCCGCGTCGATCTGCTCTGTATCGGGATCGATGAAAATGCTGACAAATATTTCTGCTTCTTTTAACTTTTCAATGGCGGAACTTACCGTTTCGATGTTGCCTATAACATCCAGCCCGCCTTCGGTCGTGATCTCGTTCGGGCTTTCGGGGACAAGCGACACGGCGTCGGGCTTCGTCTGCAATGCGATCGCGACCATCTCGTCCGTCGCGGCCATTTCGACGTTCAGATATGTCGTGACAACATCCCGAAGCAGTTCAATATCGCGGTCCTGAATATGTCTCCGATCGCCGCGAAGATGCACGGTGATACCGTCAGCACCGGCCTGTTCGCAGATGACAGCGGCCGTGATAATGCTCGGCTCGATAGTTTTGCGGGCCTCGCGTATAGTGGCGACGTGGTCGATGTTGACGTTGAGCTTTGCGGTCATAAGTCTCGTTGTCGAAGGTTTCCACGGGAAAGCACCGTGAGCTTTCCGCTAAAGCTTGATCCAACTTCTGTTATGTGCATGAGGATCAATTCGCCGATCTCGGCAGGGCGGAATCTTACTAAGCGACAATAAATAATGCCGGCGGAAAACGGGAACTGATTCTTGAAGATAAGTTCGCCAAAATCTCTATCGTTGGTGATTATGACAAGGCCTTCGGACTCCGCGAGCTCAAGAATGACCTCATCGTCCACCGACGGATATTCTTCCCTGATCGATATTACGCGGTAGCCCGCGTCCCTGAGAAGGAGAATTGAGGGACGCGGGATATGTTCATCGGCGATAAAACCGTTCATTTCCGCTTCGCAGGCAAACTAAGGACCCAGCCGTCGTTCATAGAGTCAGCCGCATATGCGAAAACCGCGCGAAGATCCTCGAGTGATAGATTCGGATAGCTGTCTAAAACCTCACGTTCCGTCCAGCCATCGGCAAATCGACCTAGAATAAACTCAACGGTCAACCGGGTTCCGCGAACTACTGGTTTGCCGACCATGACCTTAGGATTTGTAGTAATTCGATCTTCCCAATTCATAACGATATTATACGTCTATTCGCCATCTGTTGCATAGATTCCATTTCTGGCATTTCTGCGGATCTGCCGCACTTCGTCGAACATCCTCAGGCTATCGCGGACGACGCTTACTTTGCTTCGTTCGTCGTTGTTCCAGCGGACGGGTATCTCCTTGAGCCGCAGGCCGTGGAGGCGGGCGACGTAGAGAAATTCGACGTCGAAACCGAACCGGTCGATCTTCATTACATCCAGCAGCGGGCGAAATTGTGCGATATTAAACGCTTTAAATCCGCACTGTGTGTCCCAGAAAGGCATTCCTGTCATCAGGCGAACGACAAGATTAAATACTTTTCCGCCCTGTTCCCGCCGCCACGGCTGGTGAGTCCCGATCAGGCTACGGTCGAGTGCCCGCGAGCCAAATGTCACCTCATACTCTCCGGCTACGATCGGATCGATCAATTTGCACATCTCCTCGATCGGAGTGGAGAGATCGGCGTCGCTAAAAAGTGCGATCTCACCTTCGGCGGCACGGAGGCCGGTTTTGACTGCAAAACCCTTGCCGCGGTTGGCTTCATAGCGAATAACACGTGCCGAAACGGCCGGGAATTCCGCAAAGACAGCCCGGGCTGCATCGGCCGTGCGATCGTGCGAACCATCATCAACGACAATGACCTCCGCGGATATCTGATGGCTGCCGATATGTGCAAGCATTGTACGGAGGGATTCGCCAAGGCGTTCTTCCTCTTCATACGCGGGCACAACGATGGAAATTTGGGGCTTCATCGGGCAAAAGCAAGATGTTAAGGTGTTGCAGGTAAAAAGTAAATGCGTCGGAGCAGTGAACGGGCTACCTCATGGGCAACCTGGTCCTACCTTCGCCATTTCCGCGAATAGACGCCCTTGTTTCGTCCATTTTCGTATCCTCGTTTCGGCCGTTTCGGATTTAGGTCTTGCGTCGCCGCCGCGAAATACGCAAAACCAGAATGAAAGTCCCGAAGATGAGAAACGCAAATTCATCAGATTTGTCTTGAATTCGCCCCGCCGGATCATCGTTCTACAACCACGTTCGCCGATTCGACAACTAATCTTGTGATATATTCGTATATTGTCCTGGAGATCGCGTAATGGAGAAAAAGTTTCTTATCGGTGCGGTTGTTCTGGTGATCGTTGGGGCGATCGTCGGTGGAGTGTTTGGCCGGCTGTCGCCGATCTCGGCGAGTACTGAGCTGACAGCCGCGCGTGTTGTCAGCGATTATCGCGAGGCCCTGGACATTATAGATAAAAATTACGCTGGCAAGGTCGATCACGAAAAGATAACTGATGCCTCGATCCAAAGCATGCTTTGGACGCTTGACCCGCATTCCGCATTTTTTACCCACGAAGAGTTCAAAAAGCTTTACGAGGAACAGGCATCCAAATTTTACGGGATTGGCGTTTCTATATTGCAGCATCGGGACGCGGTATACATTCAATCAGTAGTGCCGGACACACCCGCGGATAAGGCCGGGCTGCGGTATGGCGACAAGTTTCTCGCGGTTGACGGCAAGGACGCGACCGAATGGACGAGTTCCGAGGTTTCAAGCAACGTTCGCGGCGACCGTGGCACCACGGTCAAGCTTAAGGTCGAGCGCGCCGGCGTGGCCCAACCGCTTGAGTTCAGTATAGTTCGCGGCGGCGTGCCGCTTCCGTCGATCCGCAATTATTTTATGCTGCCGAATGGCGTTGGCTATGTTGGCTTGATCGGCGGATTTCAGGAGACGACCTCGGCGGAGCTTGATGAAGCGGTTGCGGCTCTGCAGAAGCAGGGAATGAAGAGCCTCATTCTTGACCTTCGCAATAATCCTGGCGGCCTGTTGCCGCAGGCTGTTGAGGTAGTGAGCCGGTTTATTCCGGCCGACCGGACAGTTGTTTCGGTCAAAGGGCGATCGCGGTACGCGAATACGGAAGAACTGCGTACGACGGGCGGAAAAACGTATGATCTTCCACTCGTGGTCATGATCAACGGCGGTTCAGCCTCGGCGTCAGAGATAGTTGCGGGGGCGATACAGGATTATCACCGCGGCGTCATTCTTGGGACCGAAAGCTTTGGCAAGGGTCTTGTCCAGCGTGTTTTTCCGCTGCCGTACAGCACGGGCCTCACCTTAACGATGGCGCGATATTACACGCCGTTTGGCCGCTCGCTCCAGCGGGATTATTCGAATGGTTCTATCTATGAATACTATTCTCACTCTGATCCGACTGGCGCGGACCTAAAGCCGAAACCCGCGGGTCAGGCTGTGACAACGCCGGATGGACGCGTTCTTTACGGCGGCCGCGGCATCGAGCCCGATATTCTCGTAAAACCGGCCGAGAACGGCACGCTTCGATTCCGGATCAATGAAGCAGCGTTCTATTTTGTCCGACAGCTTGTTGCCGGCAAGATCGCGGGATTTGAGAATTACAAGATCGATAAACAGGATTTTCGACTCAGCTTTCCGCAGGGAAGTTTGAATGTCGATGATAAGCTGATGGCCGCATTCCGGCAGTACGCGGTAGCTTTGAAAGATTCGGGCCTGACGGCGGCGAATATCAATACTCTTTTGGATCACGCCCGGACACGCGTTCGTGAGGAGCTGGCAACAGCAACGCATTCAAGCGAGGCCGGATCGCAGGTGCTTCTTGAAGTAGATCCGCAGATACTAAAAGCGATCGAAGTAATGCCGGAAGCGAAGCGGCTTTCCGGCCTGCCGATAGCAAAGAACTAAAGCTGCGCTTTTCTCGATGCGGGGACGAACTCAATTCGGGTTCGTCTTTTGCTTTTGCCGTTCATTCTGCCGGCGCCGGGCGCGGCTTCTCTCACGCGGTTCTGCATTTTCAGGATTTTCATTTAAACTAGTTTTGGCGTTTTTTCTATGTATAAGCAGATAGGTATTTTAACGGGCGGCGGGGACGCTCCGGGGCTGAATGCGGTCATTCGGGCAGCCGTAAGGACGGCGATCGGCGAGTTTGGGATGTCGGTCGTCGGCATTGAAGATAGTTTTGAGGGAATTCTGGGTGAAACTC
>CAUJFK010000142.1 GCA_963169175.1 Acidobacteriota bacterium
GTTTCGTTCGCCTTTGGTGAAAGCAGGGCAAAACGCGTGTAATTCTCCGCGTGGTCCTCGATATGCTCGCGCAAGATCTTGCCGCCATACAGTTCGGCCGTCCGCCGCGCGCCTATTCCGGCGCGTGTCACGTCGCCGCTCGTCACGGCGCGTTTGACGCTGCCGGCGGTGTCGTTGCCCGCGATCCGCTTTAAATAAGGATGAGCGGCAAAGAAACGTTCGCACTGGCCGAGGGCCGCCGGGTGCGATTCGACCGTTTCGATGCTTTCAAATTCCGCCTCGCTGCATGCGACAAGAAAATGCGCGACCGGTAAAACTATTTCGGCAACGATGTTCAGATCGCTCTTTAACAGCAGGTCATAGCAGCGGTGCACGGAACCGACAAGCGTATTCTCAAGCGGTGTCAGAACATAGTCCGCGTCGCCGCGATCGATCGCCTGAAAAAGATCTTCGAACGTCGGGAACGAAACAGGTTCGCAATCTTCGCCGAGAATGCCGAGAACGGCCTCGTGGCTAAACGTTCCTCGTTCGCCTAAGAACGCTACGCGTGAGCGCTCTGCCATCAAGCCGTCGTGGGCGTGCTTATCTGATTCACCGGATGGTTTGTGATAGGTGCGCTGCTGGAGGTGAAGCGATTCGTCGATGATGCGTTGGAAAATATTCTCGATGCCGGCTTCGTCAAACGGGCCTGGATTTTCGGCCTTCAATCGGGCAAGGACCTCGCGCTCACGCTTTGGGTCACAGAGCGAGGCATCAAGATCGGACTTCGCCGCCCCTACACGCAGGGCGATCGCGGCGCGGCGATTCAAAAGCCGCAGCAACTCGCTGTCGATCTGATCTATCTCCGCCCGCGGATTGTTTACGCTTCCGTCGCTCACGCTTTCTAGTTTCTAGTTTCTAGTTTCTGGTCGTTTCTGCCTTCCGCCTTCTGCCTTCCGAGCCACAACCTGAGGCTGAACGCGGCACACTCCCTACCGGTCGTGTTTCTGCCCGCGTCTCTGCGTTAAATCCAAAATCCAAAATCCGACAAGGCACACTCCCTACCGGTCGTGTTTCTGCCTAGACGGCCCAGAGGAATTGTTCCGGGTTGTCGTGCAGCGGCTTGTCCTGGCCGGTGCGCCAATCGTGGCGGATGGTCGAACAAATATCTATCGCGACCGTGTCCTCCATCACCTCAGACGAATGTTCGACACCGGCCGGAATACACAGCATCTGGTTCGCCTCGAGTATCACATCGCCATCAGGCAAATGAAACATCCACGCACCCGCAAGCACGTAGATCATCTCTTCCGTATCGTGCGAATGCGGCTGTGTAACGGCACCTTTTTGCACCTCAAGGCGTCCAACCGCAAGCGTATCGCCGTAAACCGCTTTGCGGTGATAGGAGGGATTGACCTCATCAGTCTCCAATTGGTTGAGATCGTAGAATTTCATATTTCCTCTTGTTCGCGGTTCGAACATTCTTTTCGTGAACCTTCGTGTCTTCGGTCCGTGGGTTTCGTGGTAATAAGGAACAACCTAACCACGACATCCACGAAACGAAAGACCAAAACGCACGAAGAAAGAATTGCTCGTGCTAAACCATTCTAACGTCCGGCTTAATTCTTCGCGGCGTCCACTTTTCTGTCCTGTTCCAGCCACGGCATCATTGAACGAAGGCGTTTGCCGACGTCTTCGATCGGGTGGCCCTGGCCTTCGGCTTCGAGGCGTTTGAAATTCTCTTTGCCGCCGTCGCATTCGCTCATCCATTCATCGGCAAATTCGCCGGATTGGATTTCGCCGAGGATCTTTTTCATTTCCGCCTTCGTCGCATCGGTAATGATGCGGCCGCCGCGCGTAAGGTCGCCGAACTCGGCGGTGTTCGAAACAGAGTATCGCATATTACTAATGCCCCCTTCATATAAAAGATCGACGATCAGCTTCATTTCGTGCAGGCATTCAAAATATGCCATCTCGGGCGAGTAGCCGGCCTCGGTCAGGGTTTCGTATCCGGCCTGGATCAACGCGGTCAATCCGCCGCAGAGCACCGCTTGTTCGCCAAAAAGGTCTGTCTCTGTTTCTTCCTTAAAATTTGTCTCGATGACACCGGCCTTGCCGCCGCCGATGGCCGAAGCATACGACAAACCGACCTCGCGCGTATCGCCGGCAACATCCTGATAGACGGCCAGCAGGCACGGCACGCCGCGACCGCGAGTGTACTCACTGCGGACAAGGTGGCCGGGGCCTTTGGGCGCGACCATAAAAATATTCACATCGTCGCGCGGAACGATCTTTTTAAAATGAATAGAAAAACCGTGTGCGAACGCGAGATATTTCCCTGCCGAAAGATTCGGCTCGATCTCGTTTCGATAGACCGCCGGTGCGAGTTCGTCCGGGACGAGTATCATTATGACATCGGCCATCTTGACAGCATCGCCGGTGAACATGACCTCAAGCCCCGCGTCCTCGGCCTTTTTCCACGACGTGCTCTCCTGCGGCAGGCCGACGATCACGTCCACGCCCGATTCCTTTAGATTGTTGGCATGAGCATGCCCCTGCGAACCGTAGCCGATAACCGCTACCCGTTTTGATCTGATGATCTCGATATTTGCGTCTGCGTCGTAAAAGACTTTCATTGTTCTCTTTCTCTTCTTTTGATTTCCTTTGCGATCTTCGCGCTCTCTGCGTGAAAACGAATTTGATCTCACGCAAAGCTCGCGAGGATCGCAAAGAAAGAATCAAGCCGTCTGCTGAAGTGCCGAGCCTTTATCCGCCATCAGCGTATTTATCGCCACGTAACCGGTCCGCACGACCTCATTCATTCCGAACGATTCGAGCAGGCCGATAAACCTGTCCACCTTTTCCTTGTTCCCCGATGCCTCGACGATCATGCGGTCGTGCGTGATATCGACGATCTTCGCGCGGAAAATATCTACGAGATTCTTTATCTCGGCGCGATCGTCGGGCGTGAGCGCGTTTACGTCGATCAGGGCCATTTCCCTTTCGATGTGCGGCTGGCTGGTCACGGCCTTTGCTTCGCGAACACGGGCGAGCCGCTCGCATTGCTTCAATATCTGTTCGACTATCGCGGCGTCGCCTTCCGTCACGATCGTGCATCGTGACCAGCCGTCCTCAAGTGTCTTGCCAACGGATATCGTCTCGATGTTATAACCGCGCGATGAGAATAATCCAACTATCCGCGACAATTCGCCCGGTTCATCCGCCACCAAAATTGAAAGTGTATTTCGCATCTTTTTCGTACGACAGAGTGTTAGCCTGTCTGCTCGCGTTATCTCGGATTCAGTGGTAAAGAGCCATTAACCACAGAATAAGAGAAAGGAGATCTGAATTTCGGAACAAGACCGGCCGCATCAGAGCAATCCGAGAGATCTCAGACATCCTCTACTTTAGGATCATGTTCCTCGTATCCTGGCCGGCCGGGATTATCGGGAAAACGTTCTCTTCTTTTGTTACAACAATATCCCAGACGGTGACACCCTTGTGCTCAAGGCCCTGCCGCAATGCACTCGTCAACTCGGCCGGCGTCGTTGCCCGCAAGCCCTGTGCGCCGTATGCTTCGGCAAGTTTTACAAAATCCGGCGAGATCGAAAGATCGACCTCGGAATACGCTCGGTCGTAGAACATCTCCTGCCATTGGCGGACCATGCCAAGATAGCCGTTGTTCATGATCAGGACCTTGAGCGGGATGTTGTACTGGATCGCGGTGATCAACTCCTGATTTGTCATCTGGAATCCGCCGTCACCAACGACCGCCACGACCGTCTGTTCCGGCAATGCAAGCTGGGCCCCGAGGGCCGCCGGCAATCCAAAACCCATTGTCCCGAGGCCGCCGCTGGTGATCCATTGCCGCGTTCGTTTGAACGGATAGAACTGTGCCGCCCACATCTGGTGCTGACCAACATCGGTGACGATGACCGCGTCGCCATTGGTCGCGCGATGCAGCTCTTCGATCACCTGCTGCGGCTTTATCTCGGTCTCGGAGGTTTCGCAGACCAGCGGAACCGAATTGCGCCAGCCGGAAAGTTTTTTCCACCAATCCAAACGGGCCGCCTTTCCGGCCGCAAGCGGGCCGTCGCCACGTTCGGCAATGGCAGCAAGCAATGCTTCGAGCGCCGGCTTGGCGTCAGATACAAGCGAGATATGCGGCTGTTTCACCTTGCCGATATTCGATGGATCGATGTCGATATGAATGATCTCAGCCTGCGGGGCAAACGTTGCCAGTTTGCCGGTAACGCGGTCGTCAAAGCGCACGCCGACGGCAACCAGAAGATCGCTTTCCGACACGGCCATGTTTGCCGCGTATGTCCCATGCATGCCCAGCATTCCAAGTGAAAGCTTATGCGCGGTCGGGAAACCGCCAAGGCCCATCAATGTCGGTGTAACCGGTGCCGCGAGCTTTTCGGCGAGTTCGATGAGAGCGTAGGCCGCTCCCGAAGTGACAATACCGCCGCCGACATAAAAGACCGGACGTTCGGCGTTGATTAACCGGTCAGCGATGATATCGACAGTTTGCGTATCAGTGCACGCAGGTGCCGCCGCGGAGGCGGCATCGTAATGGCACCTGCGCGGCCCATCGCAAATGTGTGCCGTGATATCCTTTGGCAGATCAATGACAACCGGGCCGGGCTTGCCGGACGCCGCAATGCGAAATGCCTCATCGACGATCGCCGCCAGATCGCGTACATCGCGGACAAGATAATTGTGCTTTACGATCGGCAGCGTAATGCCGAACGTGTCCACTTCCTGAAACGCATCGGTCCCGATAACCGGCAGCGGCACCTGGCCGGTGATGACAACAAGCGGGATCGAATCCATATACGCCGTCGCAATACCGGTCACCGCGTTCGTCGCACCCGGGCCGGAAGTGACGACCGCGGCGCCCACTTTTCCGGTTGCCCGCGCATAGCCCTCGGCCGCGTGAACAGCTCCCTGTTCGTGGCGGACAAGATAGTGTGTGATCTCGTCACGAAAACGCCAAAGCTCATCGTAAATATGAAGTACCGCACCGCCGGGCAGCCCGAATATGGTATCGACACCATTCCGGATCAGGCTGCGGACCAGCACCTCGGCCCCGCGCATCGGCTTGTTCGCGGAGGTATCAGATAGCTCCGCGGTTTCTACTGTTTCGACTACTGTGGCAACGTCTCGCATACAATAAATTTGGCACCAAAATCAACAAGGCCGTCGATCCTTTTCGGATGACGGCCTATGTCTCGTTCAATATTCGAGTCCAGACTTCATCCACCCCGCGCGCTTCGCACGGCGATGATAATGCTGATAAAGTAAAACTCTCGTATCATTAACTGTTATGTAATTCCGACAAATATAACGTCAAGCGACGTCGTTCCAAATACTATAGAAAATGTTTTCCGGTTTGTAAAGCAGTTTGTCGAATTTTTTTGCCTTTTTTGTCAAAAGGCCAATTTCGGCAGCGAGTTCCGACGACTCCAACTCATGACATCGTAAGTATGACGTATATCGCGGCTGCTGATCTCGCTGCTGTAGATTCTTGCCGATATCTTCTTTCTTTGCGATCCAATAGGTTACCCGCCGTCAATAAATATACGCACTCTGCGTTGGCCGATCACCGTTCTGGCCAAAGGCTTCGGTTAAGAATCCGGCTGTGGACTGGTTCAGGAACCACGTCGCGGCCGTCGGACGAAATACCGCCACATCTGCCTTCCCGTCGCCGTCGTAATCGGCGGCTGCCGGAATGTCGCCGGCCTGGCCCCAGTTTACGCTGTCAAACCCGGACGTTGTCTGGTTGC
>CAUJFK010000143.1 GCA_963169175.1 Acidobacteriota bacterium
AAAGTGAAAGCCCTCGAGCTGGCGCGAAAGAATTATGACCTTGAACCTAATTTTATTACCGGCCGCCTTGCGCTCGGTTCGGCATTGAACGCCAGCGGGATGTATGACGAGGCGATCCGATTGGCGGAACAGTTGCCGGGCAACGATCCGAACAATCACTGGATGCTTTGGATACGGGGCTTTGCTTACGCAAAATCGGGCCGCCGGCAGGAGGCGGAAGAAATCATCAACCGGTTCAAAGAAATGGCTAAGACACAGTATGTTATCTCATACTATAATGCTTCGATTTATGCCGCACTTGGCGAAAAGGATAAGGCGTTCGCAGAGCTTGAAAAGTCGTTCGATCAGCGCGATTGGTGGCAGCCGCGAATGAAGCACGACCCGGCAATGGCAACGCTCCGCGACGACCCGCGATTTGCCGGATTGCTAAAACGGATGGGTTTGCCGGAATAGAACTCTATGAAACGATGCCCTGAATGTAGGCGGGATTATTACGACGACACGCTGCTGTATTGTCTCGATGACGGCAACGCGCTGCTCGAAGGCCCGGCGAGCAGGTCAGAGCCGGGAGCGGTAGCGACTGGGTTCCCCGGCGACGAACCGCAGACCGCGATATTACATTCGACGGCTGCTCCGGGCGAGGCCCCGACTCGTGCGCATATCCATACTACTGAGCAGACTGCCATTCTAAGCACAGGGGCGGAGGCGGAGCCTCTGGAATCTTTGGGTGGGCTTTCGGAGAAACACAGCTTTTCCGCTCGGCGAGCAAAGCCGCTGGCGGCCTTGGTTGTTGCTGTTCTTGTTTTAGTTGGTGCGTTCTTTAGTTACAGATATTTCTCAAAGTCTGGTTCCAAACAAATCAATTCCATTGCCGTCATGCCCCTCGTTAACGACAGCGGTAACCCGGACACGGAGTTTCTTTCTGACGGGATGACCGAGACGCTTATCAACAGCCTGTCGCAGATTCCGAACCTCAGCGTCAAAGCTCGTTCATCTGTTTTCCGGTATAAAGGCAAAGAGATCGATCCGAAAAAGGTGGCTTCAGAGTTGGGTGTTCAGGTGATCTTGACTGGCCGTGTTATCCAGCGAGGTGACCAGTTGACCCTGAGTGTGGAGTTGACCGACGGGCAGACAGAAAACACGATTTGGGGTAATAAATACGAGCGAAGAGGATCAGATCTCGTCGCCTTGCAGAGCGAGGTCGCCCGCGATGTTTCGGGCAAACTCAAATCGAAATTGACCGGCGCCGATGCGGCCAAAGTTGAAAAGACTTACACGGCCAATCCAGAAGCCTACCAACTTTACCTAAAAGGCCGTTTTGCCTGGAACAGACGAACGATCGAATCGCTGAAACAGGCGGCTGAATTTTTCAAGCAAGCGATCGAGAAAGACCCGAACTACGCACTCGCTTATGCAGGTTTGGCCGAAACATACGTTCTTTTTTCGCAGTATAACGTCGCCTCATCAAAAGACAGTATGCCACAGGCAAAAGCGGCCGCTTTGAAGGCATTAGAACTGGATGATTCCCTGGCAGCTCCACACGCCGCTCTCCAATCGTATTTTACCTTTTATGAATTCGATCGGGTTGCGGGGGAAAAAGAGATCCGCCGGGCCATCGAACTCGATCCGAACTACGCGACCGCCTATCACTGGCTCGGCGGAGATGTGCTTTACCCGACGAAACGGTTTGACGAGGCCCTTGCGGCGATGAGGCGAGCCGAGGAGCTGGATCCGCTTTCTTCGATTATTGGAACAAATCTTGGTGACGTATTACTTTACGCCGGCCGCTATGATGAGGCGATCGTTCAATATCAACGCGTTCTTTCTCTCGACCCGAATTTTGCTAACACTTTCTCTGGCTTGGGTTTGGCGCATTGGCAAAAGGGCATGAAACCGGAAGCAATAGCCCAAATGCGTAGGTACATTGAACTGAGCGGTTCTAGCATTGGAAAAGGATCTCTGGGGTTCTTTCTGGCAAGATCCGGACAGCGGGATGAAGCGGTTAAGCTCCTGGCCGAGTTAAAGCAGGCATCTTCACAGCAATACGTTCCTTTTACCGCCGTTGCTTTTATCCACCTTGGGCATGGCGAAAAAGAGGATGCTTTGGATTGGCTCGAAAAGGAAATTGACGCTCGCGGATCATATTCGACTTATTACGCAACTATGCCGGAACTAGACGACCTGCGCACCGAGCCGCGATTCAAGGCAATGCTCAAACGCCTGAATCTGCCGGAATAGAACTTTATGAAACGATGCCCTGAATGCGGCCGCGAGTACGACAATACGATGATGTTCTGTCTCGATGACGGAACAGAATTGCTCTACGGCCCGGCAAGGTCAGAACCGGGAGCGATAGCGACTGGGTTCTTCTCTTGCGATGAACCCGCAACGACGATCTTGTCAGAACCGCGAGCGGTAGCGGGTGGTTTGGCTAACGTTACCGACGAGTCGGTGTTGTAAACGGTGATTCTTCAACCACCAGCTACCGCAGGTGGTTCTGACTCGACGGACCGTGGTCAGGACTGCGTCAGCCACTAACCAAATAGCCTTGGCAATCGTCGCTGCAGATTTTTGGGGAGCAATATCTCCATTGCGTCATCGACGGTGACTATGCCGGCGATGTCACCTTCGTGGTCAATCACGGGAAGAGCGAGAAGATTGTATTCCGCGATGGTTTGGGCAACGTCCTCGGCAGGTTCGGACGGGTGGGCGAAACGAAAATCGGTGCGCATTACGTCTTCAAGTTTTTTCGTCGGGTCCGCCAGGATCAATGAACGGAGCGAGATAAGGCCGGCCAGCTTCCATGAACCTTCTTCTTCGACGACGTACATGTAATAGATCATATTCGGCGTCTCGGCCATCTCACGCAGGCTGCGGATAGCGTCGCCCACCGTCAGGCCGCGGGCAAATGTAACGAACTCGGTCGTCATCAGCCCACCGGCCGTGTCATGATCAAAGGCCATCAGTTCGGCGACGTCCGCCTTTTCCTCATCCTCCATCAGGTCGAAAAGCTCCTGGGCCTTTTCCTCGTCCATTTCGTCGAGCACGTCAACGGCATCATCGGGCGACATTTCCTCAAGAATATCGGCCGCACGCTCTTCGTCCAGTTCTTCAAGGATGCGGGCCTGGGCCTCGGTCGACATCTCTTCCAGCGTGTCGGCGGCCGTTTCGTCGTCAAGGCTTTCGACAACCTCGGTGCGGTGGATGGGCGAAAGCGTCTCGGCAAGCTGCGCGATCTCCACCGGGTGGAGGCGTGAAAGTTTGTCCTTTGAAGATTTTAGCTGGACCGTTACGGTCGCCGTATCGGTGGCAAGATAGCCGACATCGGCCCAGTCAAGCAGTTCGACCGGCCTGCTGGCACCATAAAATCCTTTTGGCATAAGCCGCCGAACAAACCCTTGCAGGCTCACGTCGGCGCCGGCGACACGCCAGATCTCGCCCGTGTCGATCAACTGAACATCATTGACGCGAACAACACGTTTTCCGTCAACGTCGATAAGCTGGTTGTCCAGAACGTCCTTGCCCAAAAGCACTTCACCCTCGCGCCGCTCGAACGGCGTCAGGTCAAGCTTTACCGAACTCATCCGTGCCCCGTGGATATTTATCAATGAGATGCTCCGCTTAGAGATAAAAAAATCACGTCTCCGCAGGCGGGCAACAAGGCCGATAATGGGCGGATAATCCTCGCTGCCATACCTCACAAGCACGTCGCTGATCGACGCGATCTTGTCATTGCGGCTGTCCACGATCGGGCGGCCGAGTATTTGCGAAAGGTAGAGCATCGGCTTAAAGATAATGCGGAAACGCATGCGCGAGCAAGGGCCGAATGCCCAACGTCGCGCATCTAGCCTGCTCAATAGGGCTTTCGCATCGTGGAATTTTCCCGCGCACAAAATTATGGAACAGGGCCGGAATTCTGCGTTTGTAATAAATAAGGCCGGTAAACTCGCCGGGCGACCGGCGGCCTCACATCAAGCAAAATCGCACAAATTTCAAGAACCCTCGGACTGTATTCGCCGATCAGGCCTGCTTCCCCATCGAATGAACAAGGTATTTTATTTTCTCATCGTTTCCCTGTCGTTTGCCGCCGCCGTTATGGGGCAAAGTGGCCCACGAGGTATGGACAACTTTGACCGGTCGCAAGGCGTTCAGGTCCATCGTCCACCCGCGTCGGTCCTGGTTGCCAAAGCCGTTAGAAAAAGGAATGGCCGTGCGACCGAAGCGGGAAATAAGCTGGTCGCGAAAACGGCAAGTTCGCGGTACGTCGTCTCCGTCACTGACGGGTTGGCGACGCGCGAGGCCCCGGCACGCGGGACATTCGCAATGGCGTCAAACGCCAATATGAAGGGATTTACCACAGGAAATTTCCAGCACGATGCTTTTATAGTCGATTCAAGCCGTCGATACGGCATCGACCCGCTCTTGATCTACGCACAAATGCATCAGGAATCGACCTTTAAGATCAATGCCACATCGCCAAAGGGCGCAAGCGGGCTGATGCAGCTTATGCCGGCCACCGCACGACGGTTTGGAGTGACGAAGATCTACGATCCGCAGCAGAATATCGACGCGGGCGTACGCTATATGCGTTGGCTGTTGGATACCTTCAAGGGAGATGTTGTTCTTGCTCTTGCCGGCTACAATGCAGGTGAGGGCGCAGTAATGAGGTATGGCTGGAACGTTCCGCCATACCGCGAAACACAGGAGTACGTTCGCCGCATCGCCGCCCGGTACAACGCCATTTCGGATGGCCGCTATATACAAACCGCCCGCCGCGTGAACAATGAAACGGCGGCAAGGCTTGGGCAAAAAGAATCTCGCCCGCTTACAGTTTACGCACCTGATGCTCTTAGCATCCGTATGCCGGACGGCAAAATGATGCTCGTCAACCAATAGAAAAGATCGCTCTTCTCCACTCGTCTTTTACAGACCTGCGGCCGGTGTTCGAGCACCGGCCGTTTTTTTGTTCGACGCCTTGCTGTATTATTGGTCGGAACATGGAACCGCCGGAAGTTTCGGCCGATTCATGTTTGCAGGCCTAAACTTATGTATTGCATAAAATGCGGTGTCGAAAATTCAGGTGAGGCAAAGTTCTGTCGGAAATGCGGCCAGGAGTTGGACGCTGAAGAAGAAACGCGTGTCGCAAAGCGGCGGTCGGATGCGCCAATGATCGGCGGCGAGCGTATCTTTTCGATTACGCCGACGGTAAAGTTCGTTTATGCCGGCTATGCCGTTTCCATTGTCGCGGCCTTTATTGCTGCACTGATCGTGGGAGCGGTCCTGCAGCTTCTCGCGGCGGGTGGTACGGTGCTGCTTGGCCTGGTTTTGTGCGTCCTGTTCCTGCTCGTACCGGCGCTCTATCACGCCCGGCAGAAACTTGTCAGATATACACTGACGGATACGACCATCGAGATAGATCGGGGCCTGATCGCCCGATCGACCCAGAATATTCCCCTTCGCAGGATCCAGGACGTAACTGTTTCGGCCTCGCTTTTGCAGCGGCTTCTGGGGTTCGGCGACATCGTGATCGACAACGCCAGCGAATCGCCCGGCAAGGTTGTGCTGGACAATATTGACTCACCGCGAAAATACGCCGACTTGCTTCTGAAGCAAATGCGGCATATTGACCGATAACTAAATGCGGTCATTCGCTCCGCCCGGCTTGATATATTGGCGGCAATAGGTAGAATATTGGCGGTCATTTCGCTCCGTTCCGTGGTCCTGATGAAACTGGTCATAACCGGTGCCAACGGAATGTTGGCTCAAGCCGTGCAAAATTATTGCAAGTCCGCTGGGGACTTTGTTGTCGCGCTCACGCGTTTTGAAATGGACATTTCGGACGAGAAGTCGGTGTCCGCAAAGCTCGCCGAAGTTCGGCCCGATGCGGTAATAAATTGTGCCGCGTTTACAGACGTTGATGGCGCGGAAACGAATATTCGGGCCTGCTTTGCAGCTAACGTAGACGGCGTCGCCAACCTCGCAAGGGCCTGCCGGTCGGTAAATGCCGCTTTCGTCACGGTTTCGACCGACTACGTTTTTGACGGAGAAAAGCAGGACTTTTATACACAGCGCGATACGCCGAACCCGCTTGGGGTCTATGCGCGGTCCAAGCGTGAGGGCGAGATACTCGCTTTTGCCGTAAATCCACGTTCAATAATAGTTCGCTCAGGCTGGATCTACGGCCTTGGCGGGACCAACTTTCTGAGCGCTGTGCCGCGGCTGCTTGCAGACGGCGAACCGGTCAGGGCGATAGGCGATTCTTTTGGGACGCCGACGTTTGCATACGACCTTGCGGCCCGGCTGCGTGAACTGGCGGAAGCCGACCTGCCCGGCGTATATCACGCCACCAACGGCGGGCCCGGGTGCAGCTATCTTGAATTTGCCCGCGCGGTTTGTCATCTCGGCCAATTCGATCTGGAACGGATCGAGCCTGCCTCATACAAAGACCTTCGGCGGCCGGCGCCGAGGCCGGTCAGTTCGAAACTGACCTGTCTTGTCAGTGAGAAGCTGGGTTTTCCGCCAATGCGGCATTGGGAATCGGCCCTTGCCGATTACATGGGCCAGAAGTGATCACCCCGCCCCGTTCGACTTCGCGTTCGTCTCTTCAAAATAAGGAGTAGAGGTGTCCGCCTCGCTCTTGCCGTAATAATCGTAATACCCGCCGCCGTAATAATCGTACTCTATAGAGTTTGCCTTTATACCGTTGAGCACAACGCCGTAGATGCGGGCGCCAATGTTGGCAAGCCGCTGTTTGAACCGCCGCATCAGATGGATCGAGCTTTTGCCCGCCATGGCGACGATCACCACGCCGTCAACCTGCGTCGAGAGAATGGCGGCATCAGTGAACGAGATCGCCGGCGGCGAGTCGATGATGACATGCTTGTAGCGGCCGCGAAGGAATTGAAGCAGCTTCTTCATCTCCTCGGAACTAAGCAGTTCCGCGGGGTTTGGCGGGATCGGGCCGCTCGTGATAACGCGAAGTTTCGGCAGGTCCTTGCAGCGTTTGATCATCTGGTCCGTGTTCTGCTCACCGGAAAGATAATTTGTCAGCCCCTGCGTGTTCTCCATATCGAAATACGAATGAAGCCGCGGGCGGCGAAGGTCGCAGTCAATGATGACGACATCCGCATCGGACTGGGCCAGCGTAATAGCGGTATTTATGGCCGTTGTGGTTTTGCCTTCTGACGGCTGGGACGACGTGACCAATATCGTTTGCGGCGGCTTTCCGGCGGAAGAAAACAGCAGTGACGTTCGAAGGTGCCGGTATGCCTCGGCCATGGGCGAATGGCGCTCTTCGAGCGTCACTATCGACGTAGCCGGAACAACGGTCCCGTTTTTCGCCGCAAGGCTAAGCCGCCGCTTTTCAGTCACGCTGTGGTGCGGAATAAGCGCCAGCGTTGGCAGACCAAGATGGCGGCCGATATCATCTGAGGTCTTGACCGAATCGTCCAGATAATCCATCAGGAACGCCAACCCGATACCAGCCGCAAGCGCTAGAAGGAAAGCGATCACAATGTTCCTGTTCCGCTTTGGCCCGATCGGCGCGGCAGGCGGGATCGCCTTGGCCGGTATCTTGATATTGTCCGGGGTGCTGTTGGCGATGGCCAACTCCTGTTCTTTAAGCCGCTGGGTGTAAATATCAAGCAGATTACGGTTGGTGTCTATGCTCCGTTTTAGCGTTGTCAGACGCGTTGTCGCGACACCCTGAACATTTGCAAGCGCGGCCTCTTTTTCATAGGCGGCCTGTGACTGGGCCTCTTCGCGGCGTTTTGAATCCAGGAGCGACCGCATTGAAACGAGCGCACCGTTGACAGCATCCTTATCGACCGCATTTTTATCGCGTTCGATTATTGCCGACACCTCTTTCTCCGTCTTTTCACGGGCGGCCTTTAGCGAAGTGATCCGTTCTTCTTTCTTTTTTACTTCCGAGTATTCTTCGGTGTACTTGACAAGCAGTTCCGCTTTTTCGGTCTCGGCCTGTTGTACCTGCTTGTCAATATTGCGAATGTCCTCCTGCAATTTGGCACGGCGTTCTGTGCTTAGCCGGACGGCATCGCGATATATCTCATTCTCGGTCAGTTCCGGAATGCTCGCGCCTTCACCCCGCGCATTAGCGGCAACCGCGGCGTTATAGCGGGTTTCAAGCTGCCGCCGCTCTTCCATCGCCTTCATCCAGGTTGCGCTAAGGCCCTGCAGCCTGGTCGCCGACAGCTCCTGGCCCTTTTCCGCAAGCGGCAGGTCGCTCTCTTTCATAAACGAGATCAGATCGGCTTCCTGATTCGTAATGGTGTGTTCAAGTTCGACTATCGACTTCGCCAGATCGTCTTTCGCCTGCTTTGCCCCCTCGGTCTCACGCCTTGCGTCCTGTGCCTGAAATAATTCCGCGACACGATTTGCAACGCTGGCCGCAAGCTTTGGGTTCAGAGTTTTGACGCTGACGTCCACCAGGTTGGTCCGCTCGCGCTGGGTGACCGTCAGCCCGCCCAGAAGCCGCCCGGCATATTGCGTGGCTCGTCTGTCCTCTTCAGCCGTAAGGGCCGGCTTTGCGGTCTCATCGGCGGCATTTTCGGTGATCACCGGCAGAACGGCGGAAGTCTCGGCCTGCAACTTATCGCTAGAGAAAATTGAGCGAAACGCCGACCCAATACCCCGCGATTCTTCGCCGAACAGGTCCGGTTCACGGTACAGGCCTAGATCGACCACTACGTCATGCATCAATTCGGCGTTCTGAAGAAGTTTGAGCTGGGTGTTGTAGTAGTTGGCGTCCTGGCCGAAATTTATATTGATCGCGTCTTTAGAAGTGACCTTTGGCCTTCGCGGTTCGATCAGCATCTGCGTCGTCGCTTCAAATTCCGACGGCAGCTTGTACATATAGAGCGCCGCGCCGGCGGTCACTATCAGCGTAAGCGCAATTATCCACGGAAGCCGCTTGTAAACGACATCAATGTACTGCTTTATCGAGCGCCGCCCCTCGCCGCCCTCATCGTCATAATACGACGTGTACGCGGGCGGATATTCATGCGGAACTTCCCGCATCACCGCCGCTTTCGGTAAGGGCGTCAACCGCTGATCTTGGTCCATACTGCCTGAAAACTACTATTCCCTCGAAATTCCTGCGCAAACTTGGGTTATACCATACTCAGGCCCAATTTACACGAAATTTCGGTGCCCTGCTGTCCGATGCTTCAACCGAGGCGCGGTTTGTTTCGTGAATTTCGTGCCTTCCTTTCGCGCGTTTAGCTTCCTGATTCACTCGTTTCGTGGTGGCGAGGCCGGCCCATGGAACGATGGCTGCTTTGAATAAACCCTGATGTCCACCTCCCATTGGGATGTCCGATTTCAGCGCGTCGGCGGCGAATGTTATAATAACTGTTTGCTTAAATTCTGATTTTTTGTAGTAAACAGGCATATATGACAGCGATTTCCGCAAATAGGCACTCAACCGCGGACTATGATTTTGATCTCGGCATTGTTGGATTCCGTTATTCGGACCTTTTTGACCCGATCAAGCTAAAAGAATTGGCAGAAAAGTTTTATCAGGACGTTTCGGAAATGGACCCGCTCCTGCACACGGCCCTGACGAAGTACATCGCCGCCGGTGGAAAAGGTTATGAAAATCGCGTCGCTTCGAAGATCCTGACCGATTCGGCGCCGTACCTTTCTGAGTTTGTCGCGCGGATGTTCGGGATCACGAAAGAACGCGAAGAACAGGAAAACCGAATTCTTGAACAAAACCCGATCTGGAAATTCAAATTCTTTGTCCAGCGGCGTGCGATAAAACAATTTTCTCAAGATCAGCTTAAGGCTCGGCCCGCCTACGACCTGAACGAGGCCTTAAGTGAGCTGCGCTACAAGGCATTTGACGAGACTATCGTGCATGATGAGGAACTGGCGGTCGCAAGCATAACGGCCCGGCTGCTGGATGCGGAAGAGTCGATCTCAAAGGGGCTTGAAAGATCTGAGAGTGTCCAGGAAACGGTCAATAAGCTGACAAAGGCCGTCGACGGGTTAAAAGACAAAACGTTCGGCAAGGTCTTTTCGGAATTCGTTCTGGAGATCGATGCAGCGGGCGATTTGCTGATCGTACAGGCCGCGTTGATGCTGCTTGAGGCCTGGTCAGCCGATGAATTCTACAAGAAAGAAAAACGCTGGGCCGCATTCAAGGTCGCTCATCCGCTGGACTATCAAAACCTCGTCCATCTGATCCATCCCGAACCCAAGCTGCACAACATCATGCGCGGCCGCGATGAAGAGCTTCGCCGGCGTGACGGCTTTAAGCTTACGGATGATCGGGGCACCATGCGTGATTCGCTGTACGAAGTTGATTACTGCTTGATCTGCCATGAGCGCGGCAAGGATTCGTGCTCGACCGGACTCCACGAAAAGGACGGTTCGGTCAAAAGCAATCCTCTCGGCATAATGGCCGCCGGCTGCCCGCTCGAAGAAAAGATCTCGGAGATGCACCTTCTCAAACGGCAGGGTGATTCGATCGGATCGCTCGCGCTGGTCGCCCTCGACAACCCGATGTGCGCCGGGACAGGCCACCGCATCTGCAACGATTGCATGAAGGGCTGCATTTTCCAAAAGCAGGAGCCGGTCAATATTCCGCTCGCTGAAACGCACACGCTGACCGATGTTCTTGAGCTGCCATACGGTTTTGAGATCTACACACTGCTAACGCGATGGAATCCGCTAAACGCCGAACGGCCCTTTGCCTTGCCCTACAATGGCAAAAATGTGATGGTCGTCGGGCTTGGGCCCGCAGGCTATACACTGGCGCACTATCTTTTGAACGAAGGATTCGGTGTTGTCGGCGTGGACGGACTGAAGATCGAACCGCTGCCGGAGGAATGGATCGGCAGGACTCACAGATCACATCTGACGGCTGGGGGCTGTACTCCAACCTCTTTCTGCCCAAAGCCGATCCGAAATATCTCGGAGATCAGAGAGCAGCTTGACGAGCGCATCCTATCAGGCTTTGGCGGCGTGTCTGAATACGGCATCACTGTCCGCTGGGACAAGAATTTCCTGAACATGATGCAGCTTATGCTGTCGCGCCGCAAACGGTTCCGGGCGTATGGCGGCATACGCTTTGGCGGTACGCTGACTATCGAAGACGCATGGGATTTTGGGTTCGACCATATCGCTATCGCAACCGGAGCGGGCCGGCCGACGATCGTTCCGATGAAGAATAATCTGATCCGCGGTATACGGCAGGCATCGGATTTTCTGATGGCATTGCAGCTTACCGGCGCGTTCAAGAAGGACACTCTCTCCAATCTGCAGGTACGTCTGCCGGCCGTTGTTATCGGCGGCGGCCTGACAGGCATAGACACGGCGACCGAGCTGTTTGCGTATTATCCCGTCCAGGTCGAAAAAATGCTGGAGCGGTTTGAGGCGATCTCCGCCGATTTTGGAGCGGAAAAGGTGTTCGAAAAATTCGATGCGGAAGAACGCGGTGTGCTCGAAGAATTTCTGGAGCATGGACGGCTCGTCCGCGCGGAAAGGCAGCGGGCCGCGGCCGCCGGCGAGGAACCGGACCTGGTTTCATTGGTCCGCTCGTGGGGCGGCGTTTCGCTCATCTATCGCAAACGATTGCAGGATTCGCCCGCCTATCGCCTTAATCACGAAGAGGTTCAGAAAGCGCTCGAAGAAGGCATCGATTTTGTTGAATGCATGAATCCAAAGGAAGCCGTGCCGGACGAGTATAACGCCGTAAAGGCTCTTGTTTTTGAACGGCTTGAATACAAGGCCGACACAGGCAAGTTTGAGAAAACGGGCGAAATGCGCGAATTCCATGCCCGCACGGTCTGCGTCGCGGCAGGCACCTCGCCAAATGTCATCTACGAAAAGGAAAAGCCCGGCACATTCCAGCTTGATGAATGGCGACAGTTTTTCCAGCCGTACAGGCTGACAAAAGAGGCCGACGGCCAGTTTCATGTCGTACCGGTAAACAAAGGCGAAACGGGATTTTTCACGTCCTATGAACACGACGGCAAATTCATCAGCTATTACGGCGACAATCATCCGAAATATGCCGGAAACGTCGTAAAAGCCATGGCATCCGCCAAGCACGGATACAAGAAAGTTGTAGAGCTGTTCGATAGTCCGACAAACTTTAGTTTGTCGCCTGATAGTTCCGGATCGCCGACACGTCCGACAAACTTAAGTTTGTCGGACACTGATGCGGACACTTTTAACAAACTCGTCGCGACGCTCGACGAACAACTGCGGGCGTATGTGGTAAAGGTCGAACGCCTGACACCGACGATCGTGGACGTAGTGGTTAAGGCCCCGCTCCAGGCCAGGAAATTCGAGCCGGGGCAGTTCTATCGGCTGCAGAATTTTGAGACGACCGCACCCGTCGTCGAAGGCAATAGGCTTGTTATGGAAGGCCTTGCCCTGACCGGCGCGTGGGTGGACGAAGCGAAAGGTCTGCTTTCGATGATCGTCCTCGAAATGGGTACGTCGTCGCGGCTGTGTTCGCTTTTGAAAGAAGGCGAAGAGGTCCTGGTCATGGGCCCCACCGGAACGCCGACCGAGATCCCTGAGAATGAAACGGTCCTGCTTGCCGGCGGTGGATTGGGTAATGCGGTGCTTTTCTCGATCGCCCGAGCGTTGAGAGACAATAACAATCACGTGATCTATTTCGCCGGTTACAAACAGGGCGAAGACCTTTTCAAACGGCAGGAGATCGAAAAGGCCACAGACCAGGTTGTCTGGTCAACCGACACGGGAGCCGAGATACGCCCAATGCGGCCGCAGGATTCGCATTTTCGCGGCAATATCGTCCAGGCAATGGTCGCCTACGCCGAAGGCCGCTTTGGCCAGACGAAACTGAGCCTAAAGGATGTCGATCGCATCATTGCCATCGGCTCAGACCGCATGATGAACGGCATCCGCGAAGCCCGCCACACGACACTCAAACCGTATCTGAAACAGGAACACGTCGCTATCGGTTCGATAAACAGCCCGATGCAGTGCATGATGAAAGAGGTCTGCGCCCAATGCCTCCAACGCCACGTAAACCCGCACACCGGCGAGGAATTTTTTGTCTTCTCCTGCTTCAATCAGGACCAGCACCTCGACTTCGTCGATTTCAAAAACCTAAACGACCGCCTGCGTGCAAACAGCATCCAGGAAAAACTCTCAAACATGTGGCTCGACATGGCGTTTGGGCGGGATGAGTTTAAAAGACTCTATGGGCAAACCGTGTCATGATTTGATCATCGGATTTTGAAGAAGATACTTTGCAGGAGCCCACACGACAGTAATGGCGAAATAGATACATTGGATGTTTTTCGCCCCTAGATTCACTATTCATCGGCTAAAGCGACTCTAAAATTTCCGGCGTTACGCCTCTGACTTTAGTGTTGCGACCAATTTCGTCCATGGTGCATTTCAAAGAATCAACATCGGCTTCGGCGTAAGGTTTTAGCAAGCTTTCAAGCACTCCGCATTTGCCGGGCTAAACGGCGACGCAAGCGTGCATCTTGAGGCTGGAGAGTTGTCGGCGCGGGCGGCCGCGATTATCTCGACTCTATTCTGCGACAAGGACCAGAACTGAAATCGCTAATTGAAAATCTTGAATGCCTGGCGGGTGCAGGCAAGTCTCTAAAACAATTCATGAACCAACAATCTCTTATGAGCTGCAGGTTCCGTCCATCGGTTATCACTGCGCGCATCCCAAAAACCCGACACGCTGCATTGGCCGCCGAAAATTGGCGAAATCTCAAACGGCTGAATGGAACAGACAACAGTTGAGTTCAAATAAGCAATAAGGTCACTGAAGAACAAGCAATCATCAGCGGGAAAAGTAAATCCAAGTTCTTTACAGATAAAGTCGAACCGCCATCCGGCGATCATCCCGCCGGGCAGTGACATAACTTTGATAAAGTTTGTAAATGCTTCATTACCGACGGCGATTGTCGGCGGCATTACAAATTTTTTCCCGGAACATTGTTTCAACGGCTGTTCATTTTTCATAGAGTCGGTTCCTTGAGCGAAAATGTTAGTTGTGATTAAGTTAAAATGTCCAACTACGAAAAGCGTTAAAAACGCTGAGAAAATTTAACTGTTCATTTTTGTTGCCTCCATTGATTTAGTTTTTTACAAGAATTCCTGCTGAAATTTCAGCAAGAAGCGGCTAACTACTTATTAACACCGAGCGTCGTTGATAATATGCTCAATTCTGGTGATTATCAACGATCTTAAGGTTCGTTGCTTCGGTGCGGCCTACGGTGTCGCCGCGGCGGTTTTTGATTAGCATTGGGGAGACTTCTGTCAGTTCGTTATTGGACAGAACGCCGAGTTTCCGCAAGAGTTGGACGGCGACGACGGGGCGGGCGCGTTTGTCGTCGCCGTCTTCTATTTTTAGGGCGATGCCGAGGCCGGCCGGGTATTTTTCGGATGGGAGAATGCCGCAGAGCCAAACTCCGTCGGCGCCGACCTTTGAGAGAATGCGGCCGGGAGCGGCCTGCATAATCATTGTGTCGAGGCGTTCGGTGCCGCCGATGAGTTCCGGAAATCGCGTCATTGCATCAACGATGCGGCGGCAGGCGGCCTGAGTTTTTTCATCGAACTTCGCCGGTGCGACCAGATTGACAAAGCTTCGGGCCATGGCGAAAATCGGCATTGCAAAATTCGGCGCGGCGCAGCCGTCAATGGCAAGGGCGATCTCGCTCTCCGGCAGTTCGGCCAATTCAGCTACCGTTCTAAGAATCGCCCGCTGGACCGGATGCTCAATAGCGTCATAGGCTGCAAGGTCGGCGTCAAGATACTTCGCAAGCGCAAGCATCGCCGCGTGTTTACCGGAGCAGTTGTTGTGAAATTGGGTCGGATGCTCGCCCGCCCGCAGCATTCGTTCGGCCTCTTTTTCGGCAAATGGAAGATGCGTCCCGCAGCGAAGGTGTGCTTCGGTCAAACCGATGCGTTCAAGCATCAATTGCGCGATGCGCACATGCCTCACTTCACCCGAATGCGATGCGCATGCAAGAGCGATCTCTTCGTCCGAAAATCCAAACTCGTCCGCCGCACCGCTGGTAATGAAGGGCATCGCCTGAAACGGTTTTGCCGCCGAACGCAGGAAGGTGACCGTCTGCGGATCGCCGGCCGACGCAACAGTGCTGCCCTGGCCATCGATTACGATCAAATGCCCGCCGTGCATCGATTCAACCGTCTCACCGCGAATTACATTGGCTAATATCTCAGCTGGCATAGTTTGAAGATAAGGAAGAACTTTTGCCGCGGATCAACACGGATGCCGCGGATTTACTAATCGGACAGATCTAAGTACGGAGAATATCCTGGCTCATATCCGTGCCATCCGCGCAAATCCGCGGCAAAACCTATCTTACCCGGCGATCATTTCGCGGGCATTTTCTCGGGCCGCGTTCGTTATCTTTTTGCCGGCAAGCATGCGGGCAATTTCTTCGACGCGCTCGTCCGCGCCGAGCTCGCGTACCGTAATATTGGTCCGATCCTTTTTCATCGTCTTTTCGATCACAAAATGCTTATCCGCCTTTGACGCGACCTGCGGCTGGTGCGTGACGCACAAGACCTGCTGGCCTGCCGAAAGAGCTTTCAGCTTGGCTCCGACCGCCTCTGCCACGCCGCCGCCGATGCCGGCATCTATCTCGTCAAAAACGGTCGCGGTTTCAGAGCCATCGCGTCCGGCGGTCGTTTTCAGGATCAGCATCAGCCGCGAAGCCTCGCCGCCGGATGCAACGCGGGCAAGCGGTTTGGGTGCCTCGCCCGGATTGGCGGAAAAGTAAAATTCGATCTTATCGAAACCGTTGGCGGAAAAGCCGGCCAAGCTTTCCGCTTCTATCGCGGCCGTGTCCGGCGCCTCGACCCGCACTTCAAATCTCGCCTTCTCGAGCGCGACGGCCTTGAGATTCTCTTCCACCGCCTTCCCGTATTTTGCCGCCGCCGCCACGCGTTTATTGTGGAGTTTGGCGGAGGCTGCAAGGTAATCGCTTCGCCTAACGGACATCTCCGCCAGCAGCTCCTTTTCACGCAGCTCTGATGTTTCTATTTTTTCGAGCCGCTGCTGCGAATCCTGCAGGTGCTCCAGCACACTTTCGATCGACCCGCCGTATTTTCGCGTCAGGCGTGAAATTTCAGCAAGCCGGTTCTCGATCTCTTCAAGCCGGTCGGGCGAAAATTCGAGATGCGTGCCAAAATCGCGGGCAAATATCGCAAGGTCTTCGATGACGGCAAGGGCCGAGCGCAGGCTTTCAATATAATCGACAAATCTGGGATCAAAACCCGCAAGCTCCTCGATCTTTTTGGATGCCTTTTCTAGTGTCGCAATGGTCGAACTCTCTTCCTCATACAACAGCGAATATGCCTCGCCGCTAAGGGCGGAAAGCTTTTCGACATTGTTCAGCAGCCGTTTTTCTTCCGTCAATTCCGCATCCTCGCCGGAACGAAGCGCGGCATGGCCTATCTCTTGGGTTTGGAACCGCAAAAGGTCAAGCAGCTGCAGTTTTTCCGCATCGCTGGTCCGCAGTGAAGCAAGTTCTTTCCGCGTCTCGTCCAGACGCCAATATGCCTCGGCCGTAGCGCGGAGTTCCTTTTCAACCCCGGCAAAATTATCGAGCATTTCCCTGTGGCTGGCGGTTTCAAACAGCGTAGTGTGCTCTCCCTGGCCGTGAATGGCGACAAGGAACGGGCCGATAAGCTTCAATACCGCCTGCGTTGCAAGCTGGCCATTGATAAAAATGCGGTTCTTTCCTGAAAGCGAAAGCTCCCGGCGGACGATAAGCTCGACAATGTCACCGCCATCTAGTTCGATGCCAAACGAATCTGTTATCTCGCGGAGCCTCGCATTTGCGCGGACCGCAAAGAGCCCTTCGATCTGCGCCTCCTCGCGCCCGGCCTTTATCAGATCCGACGAAACGCGTCCGCCCGTCAGCGTGCCGAGGCTGTCAACTATGATCGACTTGCCGGAACCGGTCTCACCAGTAAGCAGGTTCAGGCCATCGCCGAATTCGATCTCGATTTCGTCGATCAGCGCTATGTTTTTGACTTTGAGAAATTCGAGCACTATTTCATTGGAACCACGCCTTCGCCCTTGATCCACTGCCCGAGCGAGAAAATTGCGTCGGGCGGGAACTTTCCTTCAAGGTCGGCCGCGTTCCAGTCGATCTGGCGGTCTTTCTTGTAGAACAGTATCTCGCCAAATTTACCGGCTGACAAAGGCTGAAATCTGCCAACGGCGTAGAAATTCCGCGCGTCGTATTCTTCAAGCCCAAAAACGGCCGATAGATCGCCGATCCGGCGGATAATGGTAGGCGCCGCGAATTCCGCCCGGCGGCGTTCTCTGTTGGCCCCAATATCACCGATAAGGAATGTTACCGTCTGGAATCCGCTGTCATTTGTGGTCACAAGCGGCATGGTCGCGTTGCGAAAAATGAAGTTCATCAGCTTGCCGGAGGCATTGTTTGGCAGCCCAACATATTCCGCCGTGCTGAAACTCCGCTCGCTGCCATCGGCCAACGACTTTAAGGCCGTCCCGATGGCAATAAAATTCATCTTTATCAGGAACATCTCCGACTTGCCATAGAGTGCCCCGGTTTCGATCAGGATGACCGGCGTGCCCCAAGCTGAAAAGTTGTCGCCGAATGCGGTTGCGGTAAATTCATCTTCATAACGGCCGATGTGACCGGGCATAGACGGCTCGATGGCCTTGACCATTGCCGAAACCAGGCGCTTGTTACGCTCGTGGCCTTCGCTGGTGGTCTTTTGAGCATCGCCGTACACGACCAGAAATGAGATGCCGGCCTGCTTGTTCGTTGGGCCCGCAGTCGTCAAAGCGTTCTGATTGTGGAGGTTAAAACCAATGCTCGGCGACCATTGGCTGCGCAGCTTCTTGAGCAGCCGTGCCTCGGGCGACTTAAGATCCAACGCGTCGCGGTTTATATCAAGCCCCTGCGAATTACGGCGAATGTACTGGTCGGCACCGTCCGGATTCAGCATCGGAACAGCACGAATGGTCAAAGTATTCTCTATCCTTTTGACCCACTCTTTATCGCGGTTTCGCTGCAGAACCGCAAACAGGTCGATCAATGCCGACGTTGCCGTCGGTTCGTCGCCGTGCATCTGCGACCAAAGGAATACCTTCAACGGGCCTTTGCCGAACTCAAGCTGGTAGATCTCGCGGTTTTCTCCGCTCTGCCCGACCTTGGCCACGCTAACGCCCGAGCCTTTCAGCCCGTCGATATATGCCGCCAGGTCCGAATGTCTTACGTTCGAGGGCAAAATATTCGTAACATGCTCGCTTTCCCAAAGGTCAGCAAGCTCTGCGGGGGTTTGTGCAGCGGCCATGATCACGGACAAAGTAATAATTATAAGGAAGACAAAGACACGTTTGGGCATATAGTTCTAAGATATTCGCAATCGCGTTTATCTTCAAATATTCAAGTTTGTCCTTCTCCCTGTCTTTCCGATCTCAGATCTCGAACTTCAAATTTCAAATCTAGGATTCCATATCTGGACTTAGCACTCTCAGCACTTCGGCCACGCTCCATGCCTGTGCAAAGCAGCCGCGCGAGGCATGCGGCGGATCGCCGTCAAATATCTCAGAGATCTGCCCCAAACCGGCCTCAGAAAGATGTGATCGGAAACCTGCGAGCATTTGATCGACGCGTTTTTCCGTCGCCGGGCCGTGTCCATTCACCTTGCGATAAGCGTCAACAAATCCGCCGATAAGCCACGCCCAGACAGTTCCCTGATGATACGCCGAATCGCGTTCCAACGGCGATCCGATGTAGATGGGACAATATCGAGGGTCCGCGGGCGACAGCGACCGCAGGCCTACGGGTGTCAGGAGTTCCTTTTCGACCTTGTCAACGACCTTCGCTGCCCGCTCGCCGTCGAGCATTGAATGATGGAGCGAAACGGCAAAGATCTGGTTCGGGCGAATTGATGCGTCACGGGAGCCGTTCTCGACAACGTCAAACAAGCATTGCTCATTTTCATTCCAGAAAGCGCCGTTAAAGCTCAGCTTGCACAATTCTGCCATCGCGCGATATTTCGCCTCGTCTTCAGCATCGGCAAAGTCGGCGGCCAATTCGGCCATTATCAAAAGAGCGTTGTACCAAAGTGCCTGGACCTCGACCGGCTTTCCGGTCCGCGGCGTAATAACAAGATCGCCCACCTTGGCGTCCATCCACGTTAATTGCACGTCGGGCGAGCCGGCATATAAAAGGCCGTCCGTGTCCACATGGATGTTATATCGCGTTCCATGCAGGTGCCAGGCAATGATGTCAACGAGCTTTGCATACAGGTGCTCGCGGACGAATTCGTTATCGCCGGTCGCCACAAAGTAGGAGCGAACTGCCTCGAAGTACCAAAGCGCGGCATCCACGGTATTATATTCCGCCTCGTCTGCAGCGTCCGGGAACCTATTCGGCAGCATACCTTCGGAAATGTGGTTCGAGAATTCAAGAAGTATGCCGCGAGCTGTCTCATGCCGACCGGTCGCGAGTGTCAGGCCGCTCAATGCGATCATCGTGTCGCGGCCCCAATCAGAGAACCATGGATAACCCGCGATCACCGTATCGCCCGAACCACGCGAAACAATGAACTGATCGGCCGCCAGTACAAGCTGCTTCTCAAAATTGGTCCGGACACTCGACTGCCGGATCAATTCTTTTCGTCGTTTCACCTCGTATGCCTCGGCCGCGGCGTGGCCGATCTCAGCGTCGCTGTCTGTGCTGGCCGAAACTTCCGCCGGCCTATCGCCGATCGCAAATCGCATCTCGAACGGCTGATACAGGTCTTCGGTAAAATCGAAGTCTCGCTCGCGCTCGATCTCGTATTCGAAATTCTTGTACCAATAGCCCGTACTGATGATCTCGGCCGCATTGTGCCGGAAATACAGATCAAGGCCGCTGCCGGAAACTATCGTGACCTCATCGCAATCGACCGTATGTGCAAAATGTTCCGACGACGATTCGTGTTGAAGGGAGTGGTAGTCGACGAACGAGAGCAGCGGTTTTAACGTCAGTGAAATATCCCGGCCCGCTCCGGCCGTCACCACCCATCGGCAAAGGATGGTATTTGCGCCGTTTACCATGAACACGCTCTTCTCTATCTCAATATCCTCGACGGCATACGTCCATATCGGGAACGGATCTAGCCGAAACTGTTTCAGAAACTTGTACCCCTGCGGGCTGACGACATCAGGAAACTGATCCGCCGAAAGGTCGAACTTTCGCCCATCGAACTCAACCGTTTCCTCAAATTTGGAAAGCACCGTGACCCGGCCGAGCGGCGGCGTGACAGCAGCCGTCAGCAAGCCATGATAACGCCGCGTATTTGCCCCCGAGATGGTCCCACAGGCAAATCCGCCAATGCCATTTGTCTCGAGCCACTCGCGCGATGAGGCAGATTTGAGATCAGTACAGATAGTTTGGTCGAACTTGATCATTTCCAGTTAGATATTGCCTGTTTGGGCGAGGGCGACTCTGGCATTTATGCCGGAGGTGATGCTCAATGCCGCATATTACGCTCTTGCTGAGGCGCGGGCATATACATATCCGATATCCGTTACGCCCATCGTTCTTCGCGTGAGTTGTTACAGGTCTTTGTAAAGCTGTTCAGTTTCCTTCACCATCCGGTCGAGTGAAAATCGCAAGCGAACGTCTCGCGAATGTTCCTCCGCGCGGCGGCGGTAATCGTCCGGGTCGGCGATAAACTCCGCGATCTTTTTGGCCAACGCGACCGGAGCATTTACCGGCACGCGGCAGGAAGCATCCTCAATAAGTTCGCGGGCACCGTCGGTGTCGGTCGCGATCACAGGCGTGGCGGCGGCAAGTGCCTCAAGCATCGCCATTCCAAAGCTCTCAGTATGAGAGGCGGAGACAAAAATATCGAGTGCGGCCAATAGCTCGGTCGTGTCCTCGACCCAATCCAGCCAGAGAAATCTGTCCTCAAGCGCAAACACCTTTACCATTCTCTTGAGTTCGCGGCGGTATCTCTGATCGATCGTATTGTCGCGGCCGATGATGGCAAATCTCGCCTCGGGGAATTGCTTCACAACCTCGTGCGCCGCCAGGACCAGGTCGCTCTGCCCTTTGAGCGGTATCAACTCGCCGATCGTGCCGATAAGCGGCACATCAAGCGGTATTCCGTGCAGATCGCGAAATTCCTGTCTCGCCCTGGCCTGTTCTTCACCGTTTAACGTATGTGCGTCGATGCCGTTATTAATAAGGACGACCTTGTGTTTCGGAAAAACGCTGTACAGTGTCGTTTCAACACCCGATGAAACCGCTATCGCCTTTGATAGATTCTTTAACGCCAGCCGGTTGAACGCCTTCAATGGGAACATTACATGCCGCGTTAGCACAAATTTCGTTCTGCCCCGCGTAAGTGCACAGGCAATGCTGGCCGGAATGTAGTCGCGGGCGACGTGGGCGTGGATAATGTCGATCTCATTTTCCCGGGCAAATGCGGCGAGCCGCGATGCACTGAGAATACCTATCGAATTGCGGATAGAAATATGGAAGCGACGGTCCGGAGGAAGGAAGTCAAGCTTTGCCTCCCAAACATTCGTCGGCCGGACCGCTGCATATACATCATGCCCGGCATTGCTGAGCCCGCGGCAAAGATCAACAAAATGCCGCTCCCCACCGCCGTATGTCCGCGAAGATGAGATCTGAAGTATCCGCATTACAGACTAGATTGTTGACCCAAAACACTTGAGTGGTCAATCCGCCAGGGCCAGGAAATGAAACAAAAAGGCACGCCCGGTATAAGCGAGCGTGCCGATAAATTCGGACCCGATCGGCCCTTGTTAGTTAAAGAAGTAGCGAACACCGAACTGGATCCGGTAAACGTCTCCTATTCCCGCTGACGGCGTGAACGAGTTAAGAAGCAGGCCAGATCCGATCGTCCGCAGACAGTAGGTCGCTGCAGTTGTCGGTGACGGTACCCGGCATGTGGATGTCGAACTCGAACTCGTTGTTACGAGCGGTTGATTTGTCACGAAGTCCTGGCTCAGGCCCCAGCCCTTGTTCAAGAGGTTGCCGGCATTAAGAATGTCAGCTCTGAACTGGAACTTATGCTGCTGGCCGCCCCACTTCACGAATACATCCTGCGAAAGGCTCATATCTACGCGGTGAACGAACGGCAGGTAGATAGCTCCTCGCCGTGCATATTGGCCACGATGTTTCGATAGATACGGATCCTGATTGATGAACGCCTCAAACGCCGCCGCCTGGTCCGCCGGAGTAAACCGGACAGTTCCCGACGAAGTGGTAATGTTCGAGAAGTTCATCTCCGACGTATCCTTCGGGATGTAGATGAGGTCATTGCTCGTACCGCCATCGCCGTTCAGATCGCCGCCAAATACGTAGCTCGTGTTAAATCCGGATCGCGACTCCCAGAATGCCGAGACACTTGTCGCGCCAAACTTGAAGTACTCCTTCCTATAGGTTACCGCAGCAAAGACACGATGCTTCGGCGAGGCCGCACCATATCCGAGACCCGGATTATTTGGGTTGCCCGAATGCTGGTTGTTATTCCACGAGCCGAACGCAATGGAGCCGGGGTCGATCGTGTTCTCAGATTTACCAAAGCTGTATGCTCCCTTTGCGAAGAAGCCTCTAGAAAAAGGCCGCTCCAGCGTAAACGCAAGATTCCATGCCCGGCCGACATTCTGGTTCTTAAGCACAATCGCGTTCGCAATGTTGCTGTGGATCCGGTTTGAGGTCGTCCAGCGGGGCCTGTCATCGGCTCCGGTGAAGGCCGTGTTCGGATCCGACAGGTTGGCATTGATGTAATAAATGCCGTTCACATCGCGTGAATAAAGAAGCTCGGCCCCGGCAACCAGCCCGAGCGGCAGTTTGTAATCCACGGCAATGTTCGAACGCCAAAGCTGCGGGAAGTTGAATTTCGAATCGGTCAGGGAAAGTTCATATGACGAAGCCGGGGCCCCGGTTACGGTCGTCGGCTTGTACGTGTCAGGGTTAGGGTTCCACGGCCGGGTGTTCGTGTTGTCACGCTGTTCAAATCCGGTCAAGATACCGTTGTTCCCGATCTGATTCGAGATCCAAACATACGCCGGGCGTCCCGAGAACAATCCGGAACCACCGCGGATCTGAAGTTTGCCTCTCCATGGTGCCCAGTTGAAACCAACTCGCGGCGACCAGAGGATATTCGGATCAGGCAGTTTCTGTGTTTCGTACTGCACCGATTGTCCATTCTCATCCTTGAACGTGAGTGCATTGGCCGCGGCGTTCGTAAATCCTGTCTCGCCGAAGAACGGTACATCCAGCCGGAGGCCGTAGGTAAGCGAGAAATTCTCACCAAGTTTCCAGATGTCCTGGCCATAGAAACCAGTGTACAGCACCTCAAGCGGCTGAACCGGCTTATCAAGCCCGGGAACATTGGACCAGCGGACCTGGAAACGCCTCAGGTTGACCGGCGAAGTGGTCCGGTTCGGATTTGCAAGGTAGTCATTTGCATCCGTATAGAAATCGGCAAGCGAATTATACACATAAGCGCTTTGCGATCCCGGGAAGAAAACGTTCTCGGATTCGTAGTTTTCTATACTTACGCCCGCTGTAAACGAGTGTCTTCCGATAAAGTAAGATGCGTTATCCTGAAATTGAAGGCTCTTGTAACGAAGCTCATTATTCGGTGTGAAAGGCTCTGACCCGAACGAAGTGTAGGTAACACCGCCACTGAGGATATCGACCATCGGGAACAGATTATCGATCGCTCCGCGGCTTTCATCCTGCTTGGTCCAACCCACAAGGAGGCTGTTGGAGAAATTGTTTCCCCATGTCGAGGTCCACTCGCCAACGAACGAACGGATATTCTCAAGAATGCTGTAGTTAGAATTCTGGAAGTTCAATGCATCGAGCCTGGTTCGCCTGTTTCCAAAACCAAGCGATGACGAATTGGACATCAGCACATCCGTGCTCGAATCAAGATGCATGTAGCGGAATGTCACCTTATTGCTGACATTGACGTTGTAATCCGTCCTGAACAGGAATTTTTTTCCCGGCGTATTGAATGGATACCCTTGATAACCGCCAGTGTCATAATTGAAGTTCGTTTTCAGGTAGCTGCTAAGCTGATCGAGATCCGACGCAAGTACCCTGGTAACATTTCCCGTGCGGCATCCGGTGCCTGGGCAGGCCTCCCACGTCGTGCCGGGAGCAGTGGTCAGCTCATCTTCATAACTCGTGAAAAAGAAAAGCTTGTCCTTGCCCGAAATAAAGAGCGGGCCGCCGTCGTCGCCAAAGTTGAAGAACGGAAGTGGGCCCCCGCCCGTGAAGCCCCACGTACGGAACTTAAAATCACCTGGATCGAACTTGTTCTGTCCTGCGTCTTTGCCGACCAGGCTCGGGTTTCTCCAAATATAGTAGGCGGAACCGGTGTATTTATTCGTGCCGCTTTTCGTTACAACGTTTACATCAGCCCCAACGAAATTCCCGTGCCGCACGTCAAACGGTGCTACGTTCACCTGAAACTCCTCGACGGCGGCAAGCGATATCGGCGAAACACCAGTGCGTTCACCCGGTGCGCCGGCCAGGCCGAACGAGTTATTGAAGTACGAACCGTCAACCGTAATATTGTTCAAGCGGTTGTCCTGCCCGGCGAATGTGCCGTTGCCGCCGTATTGAGGCGTAAGACGGGACATGTCGGTCAGTTGGCGACCGATCGTCGGCAGGGCTGATATGACCTCGCTCTGAACGTTGGTCGAGGCCCCGGTGCGGGTTTCACTGAAAGTATCATCGATCTGAACAGTTACTTCCTCCGATATCGCCGCACCCATCGCAAAATCGACCGTTGCGGTGGTACCGAGTGCGATTCGAATATTTTCCCTGGTCTGTTCGGTAAAGCCCGGCCCGCTGGCCTTGACCGTGTAGGGGCCGCCCGGTCGGACCAAGGGCAAAGTGAAAAGGCCGTCGCTGTTGGTCTGGGCCGAATAGCGGGTTCCGGTCGGCACATGCTCCGCTTCGACGGTCACACCCGCAACAGGCTGGCCCTGCTTGTCGGTGACGCGCCCGGACATCGTGGACGTCGTGATCTGGGCCATTCCGGTTGCCGCTAAGGCGGAAGCGATGATGACCGAAAACACGAACGTTAAAATTCTTGAATGTTTACTCATTTAATTAGCTCCGTTTACTACGTGCAAGACCTTGCGGTCGAACCTGGGACATCCGTTGAGGATCGTTTACGCGGCATGTCCCTAGTCTGGTGTAAGAAGCGTTAGTAATTTCGCTCTTAACTTGCTCTCCCAAGTCTCGAATATTTTGGATTTTTTTTCGCTTTTTTGGATTTGCCACAGTCCATGCTTGCTGCCTAAATCCCGATCATTACCTGACCATCTTTTGACAACAAATTTCAAGCCTTGTGTTTGCAATGCTTTCACATTCAAACCCTAAAGCTATTTCGAATGTTCTGTAAAATGGCGCGAAAAAGAACTTTCTGAACACCTATTTAACCACGCAATTCAAGTTCCGCAAACCCAACCGGGCATGCCATGCAAATTACCAGAATAGGCGGGCAAGATCACATTAATGTTAAATTTGATAACATTTGTGCCGAGTGTTCCGCCGGGTACAGACGTGAGGCCATCTCTCGGCGATTCTTTTTTGACGATAGCTGTTTGCACGTACTGAACGAAGGCATTGTAAGTCCTGTATTTTCCGATATTTACTTTGCTCGAACAGGACCGTGCTGCTTCGGCCGGAAAGGAGAGCGATTGAAACTTGACTTTTTTGTAAGATTAAAGTACTTTAATCAGTCGCTTTGATGAGGACTTGTTTGAAAGGTGAACATATCTTACTTTGTTAAGGGCGACGAAAAAGGGGGAGGGACATAATATCAATGGCACAAATCGAATACGCGACGGCCTCGTACAAGACGCCGTTACATCATCGGATACTGGCGAATATGCCTGTTTTGGCAAGCTGGGTTGACAAGGAAAGCGGCGAAACGATCAAAGTAGAAGGAACTACGGAAAACATTGGCGAATCGAGCGCACTGGTAAATCTGGAAACGCTTCCCCCTGTAGGAAGCGAAGTGAGATTGCGGATCCTTGAAGAGAACAAGACCGTGATCGAAGTTGCTGCACAGGTGATCCGCGTGGAGCGTGACCCAAGCAAGCCGCTGGCGGCACTTTCAATTCTGGACAATATGAAGAAATGGAAGAATACCGCCATGACCGCGGCCCAGCACTGGGTCACACGGCATTGGCAATTGAACTACGAAGAGGAATGGGTAAATTAAGCCCTTGCTTCTCGTTGCATTAATACCGAAAAGGGCTGCCCGAAAAGGCGGCCTTTTCGATTAGTCGGGTATGAGCTGGTTAATGGTTCACGAATCCACGATCTAACGACATTTGGGAACGGACGGACCCGCTCCAATTAGTGCTCGATCGTAACAGGTGGATCCTTAAGCCAACGATAAGCCGCATACGCGCATCATTTTATCTGATGAAAAAGCTTCTCATCCCTATTCTGCTCGCGGCCCTTTCAGTTGCCGCGCAGGAAAAACCGATCGCCCAGGCCGAATATGTGAAGATGCTGTACGGCATCAAGGGCGCGGCGTCGGTTCAGCCGGTTGTGGATGCACTGAGGCGGCGCGGGATTGCTTTTCCCGTGACCGATGGCGTTCGCGGGCTGACGCGGTCAAAAAGCGGTAACAACGATGATCTGAAACGGGCACTTGAAGAAGCAGAACGGCGAAGGCAGGACCCGGGATCTACAAAACTACCCGCCCCGGCGGATTCCACCGAGATATTGGAAAAAACCCGTCAGAATACGCTTGCGGTGGTCGAGGAAATGCCTGATTTCGTTGTCAAGCAGGTGATCACACGTTCCGAGGCCTTTGCCGGCACCGGAAACTGGCGCCGCTACGACACGTTGGTGATCGGCGTCAGCTACAGCACAAAGAATGGCGAGCAATACCGCGTGCTTTCAAAGAATGGGGCCCCGGTCACCTCACAGTTGTCCAACAGCTACAGCGGGCTTGACGGTGCGACCTCAGGCGGAGAATTCGTCGAAGACCTATCGAAGATATTTGCCCGCGACAGCAAAACAACATTCGAAGCGGAAAGTACGGATGTGGTCAGGGGCCGCAGCACTATCGTCTATAATTACGAGATCGAGCTCGCGAACAACAAACACGGCGGCGTGGGGTTGAAAGGCCCGGTCTATAGTTCATCGCCCGCCGGCGAAAAGGGCCGGATCTGGATCGACCGAGACAATTTCCGCGTTCTGCGGGTCGAATACAAATTGACCGATATCGAACCGACCTTTCCGGTTAAAGCTGTCACGAAATTGATCGACTACGACATTGTCGATATCGCTGGTGAAAAATACCTGCTCCCGGTCCTGTCGGACTTTCGCGGAACAGTAGAAAGTGGAGGCAAACGGTTCGAGAGCCGGAATGTTATTCGCTTCAGGAACTATCAGAAATACGGCAGCGAGGTGAAACTGGTCGGGGATGAGGAAGACGTCCCGGCGGATGAAAAGCCGTAAGCGGTCCCAACAATGAAGTTTGTTGAAGAATAGCTGATCGCTGTCAGCCCTCAGCTTTCAGCCATTTTCTGCATAACGATGATCAGAACAAAAAGACTTGCCTTTGAATTTACCGCCTGGCTGTTTTGCCTTATCCTTTTCTCTTCGGCATTTGCCCAGAGCGCGGCGCCGAAGGAATCGAACAAACGAGAGGCCCAATTGATCGAACTCATCAAGCTCGACCCCACGATAAAACTCGACATTCGCTACGCTACGGACAACAATTTTGTCGGTCGTAAAGTATATCCTGAGGCTCGTGCGTTTTTGCAAAAGCCCGCGGCCAAGGCTGTGAAACGGGTTCACGACAAGCTAAAGAAGCAAGGCCTCGGCCTTGTGATCTTTGACGGCTACCGGCCGTGGGCGATCACTAAACTTTTTTGGGAAGTGACGCCCGAAGACAAGCAAAAATTTGTCGCTAACCCGGATAAAGGATCAAAACACAACCGCGGGTGCGCGGTCGATTTGAGCATCTTTGATCTAAAGACCGGCCAACCGGTGCCGATGCCGTCGGGATATGATGAGTTTACCGAGCGGGCATCACCGAATTATGCCGGCGGCACGGAAGAAGAAAACCACAACCGCGAACTGCTGCGAAAGCTGATGGAAGACGAAGGGTTTACGGTAAACCCGAATGAATGGTGGCATTTCGACTACAAAAATTGGGAAGACTACGCCATCTACGATATTTCCTTTGCCGAGGCTGAGAAGCAGTAGCCCGCCGGTTCCACCGCAAAACTAAAACGAGTCTGTCCAAAAGCCGGAATTCAGTTACGGAAGCCCGAGCGTAAAAGGCTGTCTCAAAACCCTAAAAAAGCTGCGGAGCAGCGGAATATTTGTAGCCCCACGTGAAGCGAAGCGAAACGTGGG
>CAUJFK010000144.1 GCA_963169175.1 Acidobacteriota bacterium
GCCGAACGATTTGGCCTTTCGCAATTGCATCAGCTTCGCGGCCGCGTTGGACGCGGGGCGGACCAAAGCTATTGCGTCCTGCTCACCGGCGACAAAAAAACGTTGGTCGCAAAACAGCGGCTCGGGATAATGGAAGAAACCAGCGACGGTTTTCGCATCGCGGAGAAAGACCTCGAAATTCGCGGGCAGGGCGAATTGTTCGGCACGCGGCAATCTGGTGTACAGCAGTTTAAGATCGCGAACATTATCCGCGATATAAAAATACTGGAAGAAGCCCGCAAGGAAGCTGAGTATTTCCTGACCGAAAAACGCCTGACAAAAGAAACCTCACGCCTGATCGATCAGGTCAAAGACGACCCGAAATATAGGCTGGCCGTGATCGGTTGATCGCAACCTGGTTGTGCACGCAACAGCCATAATATAATCTAGCTGTGCTCTGTCGGGTAAGCCGGTTTCGTGGTTCGGCGGATGAAAGAACCGAAGCGGCGCAACCGGACAAATTCGAACGAAAAAAACGAAACTTTCGGTTCGTTTCGTTCGGCCTCAACGACGGATTTTTGAGAATCGGCCTATGCGCGTGATCGCTGGACAATATCGTGGACGGTCTCTAAAAAGCCCAGCGGACACGCGGACGCGGCCGACATCCGACCGGCTGCGAGAGACGCTGTTCAATGTTATAGCGCCGCGGATAGATGAAGCGACGCGTTTTCTGGATCTCTGCGCCGGGACCGGTGCAATAGGTATCGAATCCCTTTCACGCGGAGCGGCCTTTACGACATTCGTTGATATATCGCGGCGTGCGTGTGCGTTGATCGAAGACAATCTGGACCACCTCGGTGTGCCGGAAGATGAGACGGAGATCGTTTGTCTGACGGCGGAAACTTTTGCAGCAAGGCAGCACGCGGCCGGATGGGACATTGTTTACTTCGATCCGCCTTATGATATCGACTATTCGACGGTACTCTACGAATTCGGCGCAGATTACAGCAAACTTTTGAACGCCGATGGCCTGCTGATCGTCGAGCATCATGCGAAGGCACAAATGCCCGATGCGGTCGGTCTGCTTCGACGATGGCGGATATTGAAGCAGGGCGATTCGAGCCTTAGCTTTTACGAAAGGAATTAAGCGTACGACGGGCTGTCGGCCTGTCGCTATCGCCGCTCGTTCTGGGCGTTCGCGGCCTACGTTTTCTTCAAAGATATCGGCAGGCTTGACCGCACTGTTACTTTTTTATGACGATCCTTGTTTGGCTGATCCTTTGCCTTTTGTGGGGCACCACCTGGATCTTCATCAAAGTTGGCCTGGCCGATCTGCCGCCGATCACTTTTTCGGCCGCCCGCTTCTCGCTAGCCGTCATTCTGCTTGCTCCACTTGTCATCCGCGGGACGCTTCCGTTGCCAAAGTCGGTAGCGGAATGGCGGCTTGTCGCTTTGACGGGCGTTCTGCAATTTTCGATAAACTACAGTGCCGTATTTTGGAGCGAGCAATACATCTCGTCCGGGTTGGCGGCAGTTCTTCAGGCGTCGATCCCGGTTTTTGGCCTGTTGCTGGCATGGATATTTCTGCCGGCCGAGCGGATCACGCGGCTAAAGATCGTGGCTGTCTGCACCGGCGTTGTGGGTGTCGCCGTGATCTTTCTTGAGCAGCTAAAGCTCGAGGACTGGTCCGCCTTCGCCGGTTCCGCGGCGATAATTATCGGTGCGTATGCCGCCGCCCAATCCTCCATTCTTGTAAAGGCAAAGGGAGGCTCGATCCATCCGGCCGCACTCCTGTGGTCGCAAATGATCTGCGGGCTGCCGCTGATCATTATTTACGCGTTGACCGCCGAGGGAAATCCGCTTTCGTTCAACTGGAACTGGCGTGCCGTCGCCTGTGTCCTATACCTGGCGGTCGCTGGAACAATAGCGGCTTTTTGGCTTTATTATTGGCTTTTGAGTAAAATCGAATCGACCAAGGCAATGATGATCTCGCTGGTCACGCCTCTGATCGCTGTCGTGGTCGGCAATCTCGTGTTGGGTGAAACGCTCCCGCCGCAAACGATCGCGGGAGGCCTGTTGATATTGACAAGTATAGGATTGATCGTCTTTAGAAGGCGATCGGGAAAAATTGACCACAGAGGCACAGAGACGCAGAGATTGGGAACCTAGGTCCGGGACGCCGGAATCTCCCTCTGTGTCTCAGTGTCTCTGTGGTGAAAGCTCCGTATGAACTTCAAATTCACAACCGCCGGCGAATCGCATGGCCCTGCACTTGTCACGATCATCGAAGGCGTTCCGGCCGGATTGCCTATCGATAAGGCCGCCATTGACCATGAACTTTGGCGGCGGCAGCAGGGTTACGGACGCGGCGGGCGGATGAAGATCGAAACCGACACGGTGAATATACTTTCCGGCGTTCGTCACGGCAAAGCGCTTGGTTCGCCGATCGCGTTGATGATCGAGAACCGCGATTTTGTGCATTGGACCGAAATAATGTCGGCGGAAGAGATCGAGACGCAGCCAAAGAATCCGCGAATCGTAAAACGTCCGCGTCCCGGCCATGCCGATCTTGCCGGCGGCCAGAAGTATCAAACACGCGACCTGCGCGACATTCTCGAACGCGCTTCCGCACGTGAAACAGCGGCCCGCGTCGCAGCAGGTGCCGTTGCCCGGCAGCTTCTCGCCGCTTTCGGCGTCGATATCAAAAGTCATGTCGCAAAACTCGGCGCAGTTCCCGAATCGCCGATCGATGCCGATTGGGACGCGATCAGTTTGATTCCGAAGGATGCCTCGTTAATGTGCGCCGACAACGAGATCGAGGCCGCGATGATGGCCCACATCGACGACGCAAAAGAAAAAGGCGACACCCTCGGCGGAATATTCGAGGTCGTGGCAAAAAACCTGCCCGTCGGTCTCGGGTCGCACACGTCATGGGAAGACAAACTCGACGGGCGCATCGCCCGGGCGATCATGTCCATCCACGCCGTCAAAGCAGTCGAACTAGGCGAAGGCGTAGCCAACGCCAGACGGCCGGGGTCGCAGGTCCACGACGAGATATTCTTTAGCTCCCCTCCTGCCTTAGGAGGCGTGGCGGCCGCTTCGACCGACGGGGTGGTCAGCAACGCGTCTGGTTTCTTCCGCAAAACGAACCGCGCCGGCGGACTTGAAGGCGGCATAACCAATGGCGAAGAACTCCGCGTACGCGGCTATCTTAAACCGATATCTACGCTAAGGAAACCGCTTCATTCCGTCGATATCGACACAAAAGAAGACAGCCCGGCCGCCTTCGAACGCTCCGACGTAACCGCCGTCCCCGCCGCCGGCGTCATCGGCGAAGCAATGCTCGCGATCGTCCTCGCCAACTCCTTCCGCGAAAAATTCGGCGGAGATTCGATCGACGAAATGCGGCAGAATTTTGAAAACTACAAAGGTTTATTGCTGAGGTACTAAAGAGCCAACAACAAAGCGTGTCGTCGATAATTTCCAATTTTGGGTGTAATATCAACGACGCTCGGTGTTAATAAGTAGTTGTGCTACTCCTGGTAAAATCAGACACGTTGAAAATCAAAAGAAAACTCTGCTTGCTATGAAAACTTTCATTTTGACCCTTGTTTTAGTGCTTACATTTTCGGTTGCGGGTTTCGGACAAACCGGATTGCCAACTATTGGTTCTATCGCCGACATTAAAGACTTAGCCAAAGTCTACCTTGTCGCTGAGAACGAAGCGCGTAAGGCCATTGTCAGACAATTCGAGAAACAAAACGTTTTCGCCATTGTTGATAAGCCCGATAATGCAGAGTTCTTTATTGAATACAAGACGCTTTCCCGCCAACCCTTTGACATTGGAGGCACAACAGAAACAGGACAATTGGATGTGTTTATTTACCGTGACAAAAAGAAAGTGATTGCGTGGTCAGAAAGCACCACAGGCGGCGGATTCAAGGGCGATACAGCCAACCGTTTAATCAGGAAGTTCTTGAAAGCCACCAAAAAAGAAGAAACTAAATCGCAGGCGACGGGCGACACAACAGATCAATGACGTGAGGGCGAAACCGCGACGTTGTTATCGCGTTGCCTGGTTTCCCTTGGCTTGCGTGGTGGCGGTTTCGCTCCACGTCATCTCGATCGCTCGGCGAGCGGTGGTGAAATTCGACCGCCTTAGAATTCAGGCGGGAATTTGAACCAGGGCTTTTGTGATAAGTTTTGTACGAATCTCGGCTATAGTGCAATTGGGTGTGGTAAACGATGAAAGCATACGAAACCTATACGACTGACGATCCCAACCGTTCGGCGATTCAACATCATCGGAGAGCATTCATGGCAGAAAGGCCCAAATTCACGAGCATTGACCAATACGTGGCGTCCGCTAAGCCTGATGTGCAGAACATCCTTCAGGAGATTCGGCACATCATCAAAAGCGAAGTCCCAACAGCAGTTGAAACCATAAGCTATCAGATGCCCGCCTTCAGGCTAGGCAAGGTGTTCATCTATTTCGCTGCTTTCAAAGAGCATATTGGTATTTATCCGCCAGTGAAAGGCGATAAAAAACTGCAGGGCGAGCTACTTCCCTATCGTGGACCGAAAGGCAATCTGAAATTTCCGTTAGATCAGCCTATGCCTTACCAGCTAATTCGCCGCGTCGCGGCGGCCCTATCGCAGGAGTAGCCAATACCTGACACTGGGCCCCGATCAAAAGGAAAATATAAAAATGACAAGAGTCCGCGTTGAAAGTTTTACGATCTCGCTCGACGGATACGGGGCAGGCCCGGACCAGGATATTAACGATCCGCTCGGCGTTGGCGGGATGGAACTGCACCAGTGGTTATTTCCGACACGAACGCTGCAGCGGTCATTGTTTGGGAACGATGACGGGACGACCGGGATCGACGACGACTTTGCTGCTCGCGGCTTTAATAATATTGGGGCCTGGATACTCGGGCGAAACATGTTCGGGCCGATTCGCGGCGAATGGCCGGACATGAACTGGAAAGGCTGGTGGGGCGACAGTCCGCCGTATCATGTTCCAACATTCATTTTGACCCATTATGCCCGGCCGCCGATCGAGATGGACGGCGGAACGACATTCTATTTTGTCACCGGCGGCATTAACGAGGCTCTTGACCGCGCCCGCGAAGCAGCCAACGGAAAGGACGTGCGCATCGGCGGCGGGCCGGACACGATCCGGCAATATCTTCGCGCTGGCCTCATCG
>CAUJFK010000145.1 GCA_963169175.1 Acidobacteriota bacterium
TGGGCAGATTCGAACGATATCCAACTCGTTCTTGAAGCCGTCGATTTTTGGATACCGCAATGCTATGGCGCAAGGATCCCAACAAGTATCGCGGAACGCATCCCGATCTCGTCGGCGATGGAGGTCGAACGTACGATACCCAAGATCCGAGAACTTGAAAAGCCCTTCTATGCAGGCCTGTCAGCTTACGGCTACGTGATCCTGTACGGCAGGGACGGGAATCTCATCGAGCTTCGCGGTGACGTCGCCCTTTCCGACGTTTCAGGCAGAAAAGAGATGGAACTGGCCGCTACGCGAACATTCAGAGTAGATGGGAAAGCGAGTGAGGTTCGGCAGGAATATCGCGCTAAAAGCGATGTGGTGATCGACGGTCTTATCATTCATGCCGGTGAAACGCTTGTTTTCGATCTCCCGACGGCCGCCTCGCTGCGAGCTTCGGCCCGAGCCGTTCGCGAGAACGCCGGCGGGGCTTTGCTCGGGATCTGCCTTTTCCGGATCCCGACGGAACGCGACAAGACGACCCTTTCGATCGAAGAAATATCCGCGGCGCTGGATGATCGCGAGGCCGAGCTCTCGACCAGAATAAAACTCGAGGCCAGGCCCGACCGGCAACTGCTGATCACTGTCGAAAATTCAGGCGAGGTCAACTCTGACAGTATTTCCATCGACCTGGCCGTCCCGTTGGGCAGCGTGAACGGAGTTTACGGAATGTCCGGCTTCCAGGATTATCAAACCCTATGCGGAATCGCAGGCAATGCTCCAAGCCCATGTAGCGACCGCCGCGCAAACTTGATTCGCCTGACCGCAGGCCCGTGGCCGCCAAATGCGTCAGCGTGGTCCGCGCTGAGCACAACAAAGGAGCTGCCGAATTCCGTCACCGCTACGATCACAACGCGGACTGCCGACGGCCGCACCGTGCAGAGAGTTCACAAGATCAAGATCCAAGACCGGGGAGAAGAAAAATGAACCGCAGATATTCGCACAAGCTCGCAAGTGCGATCACAAACCGAAAAAACCGTCCGCTAATATTCGGACTCCTTTTCACCCTCTCCGCCGCCGTCACTGCTCTCGCCTGCGGGTGGAGTTATGTAACAGATCATTCGGTACGGTTTAACAGCTACAGGAAAGTTCGCGGGTTCTATCGCCTCCCGCCGCTGCCGTTAATGTACGATCCAAAGACCGGAAAGGAGCTGTCCACCCGTGAAGTTGAAGATTACGACAGCGAAGAGGGAACCGTTTACGAAGCCGACAATGTTGCTTCGCCGCCACCGACCGGTGAGGAAGATATCTGGGAACAGGCACGCGCAGCTGCCGATGAGAAACGTCTGAATAATTTGCGAAAGTTGTTGAAAGAGTACCTCGTCCTCACCGTTGCCCCTTCGGTTGAAGGCGGAAGTTCCCTGCAAGCGAACAGAAATACGGCCTATGACATTCTAGATGCGATGTTGGCACTGAAGGCTGGTTCCACGGAGGATGCCGTCACCCAATACATCAACGCCCGATATTCGTACCAATCTCGCGATCAGAACCTCAACCTGATGATCGGCCAAGCTGCCGCCGACAAGAATCTGTCTGACAACTGGGATTATCTGCAAGCCGCCGCCCTGTATTCTGAACAACGGCACGACGAAGCCTTCGAAGCGTTTCGCGCCCACGCCGTCAAATATCCGCGGAGCGAAAAGAACGAGGCGGTGATGTACATGATCAGCAAGCTTTATTTGGAGAGTCTTGATGAGAAAGATCACTCGAACGTAGATGCTGATGAATCCGAAACAAAATTGGAGGAAGCCAGTGAAGACAAGAACAAGAAATGGAACGCCGCCTTTGCCGCGTTTCAGGAATTGATGAAGCGATATCCGAACGGGCGGTACTTCAACGACGCACGCAGGTGGCTCGGCTTCCTATATAAGAAAAACGGCGACACGGCTCACGCTATGGCGGTTTACTACAGTCTACTCGGGCACCCGACCGATAGAAGCGTGAGGCTTAAGGCGAAATTCGATCTCCAATATCTCGGACACGATCAAACGGATGCGACGCTCGACGAGGTTGAGAACTTGATCGCGAATGATCCAGAAACTGCGCTCGCTTATGCTTATCACCGCATTTACAATCATGCGGTCGATCTAAGCTACACGGAGTTTCAAAGCTGGTGCTGCGATGGTGACAACCGCTGGCAGCAGGTGCAGGACGAAAACAAACGCGTTAGCGACCTTCGCAACGCCGGAAACGATGAACTCGAACGAATAGCCCGCTTCGCCACCGTGATGATGAAGCGTCATCCACATTCGAGAGTCAGCGGTGGATTTGTGCTTCGCGTGGCCGAAACTCAGCTTGAGCTGCAGAATTACCAGGAAGCCCTGGCCCTGGCGCAGAAGGCGATGACCTTGGGGCTGACCGGTGAAAAGCGAGCTGAGGCATTGTGGGTAAAAGGGAGCTCCTATCACAAGCAGATGGATCTAAAAGCGGCCCGCTCGACATTCCTGCGACTCATCGCTGAATTTCCCAAAGGCAGGCTAACTGAAGGGGCACGGCGATTGCTGGCCCTGACCGCCGAAGACGAGGGCGATCTCGAAACCGCGCTGGAACAGTATCTGGCCCTGAACTATGAGTATGACGTGGCCTATTATGTGGACGTACTTCTCCCGACTGAGAGGCTGGCTAGCTTCGTAAACGCCCGAAAAGACCACCCACAGCACGACTATTTGTTATATGCGCTCGGTGTTCGCTATATGCGCGACAAGCGGTGGGATGATGCACGGGCAACTCTTCGGCAAGTACGTACCGAGACCGTGCCGCCGATTGAAAGCAATTATTATGGCAAAAACAGGGAGGTAATTTTTGCAAAAGAGCCAGACTGGGACGAGCGAACGGTCTTGAAAACTAGCTGGGTAATGCAAGATCTGAAATCGATCGATGCGCTTGAACATCTTGAAAAAGCGGTTGAAACGGCCCCTGACGATGAAGCAAAGGCCGAGGCAATGTATCAACTGGCAAGCTACCAGTTCGAAGCTGACGATCTGCTATTCTACAACCCCGCCGCGTGGAAAGGAATGCGACATTGGTTGCTCGACGATTTGGCTGACAGCGGCCGTACCAGATTCGCAAATGAAGAGCAAACTATCTTCGAACATTCGCAGCAACACGAAGGGCTATCGCGAGCCATTCCGATCTACCTAGAAATTGCGGAGCGTTTCCCGAACACGCGAGCGGCAAAAGATGCGCTTTACTCCGCCGCTGTTGCCCAGCAGCGCGTTTCAAATTTGAACCCCTACTGGCGGGATATTTATTCGAAAGGCCTGTTCGCCGGACCAAGAGAGATCGGCCTATCCGAAGTACGCAGCACTTATCCGAATTATCAACTGCCGCGAGGGACCGATGGGTGGGAACCTTCTTCACGGACTGTAAATGGCGGACCCGGGTGGGCGCCGGAGCCGAAACCGGCGCCACCCCTGACTCAGACGCAGAAGTTTGAGCGGAGACTGAAATATATCTCTGAAACGTTTCGGCTGTCAGTAAAACCACGTATCGACTCGGTGACGACGTGGACCGGGTCTGCCGTTGACGGATATATATCGATCATCAATTCGGTACTTTCATGGCTTCTTGCTCTTATTTGCCTAATGTTGACGGGCTATTTTGCCCTTGTAGCTGTGTATTTTCGAGAACCGCTGCTTGCGGCAATAACGCGCTTCCGCCGGCCGGAAGTCGGATTCGAACAGCAGTCGCTATCCGAGAGTCGGATTGAGAAACTGATCGACGATGGGCGGCTATGATGGAACGGCTGCAAAAGTCGGCACGACGTAAATACGATAAGCGCTGTTCTCCCTTACTTCGCGCGGGCTTCTGCAAGAGCAGCATTTTGTGATAAGTTGCAGGCGTGCAATCGATCAGGATAACGGCGGATCAGCGGGAGCAGATGATCGACATTACGCGTGGGGTCGAGGCGTTTGTGCGTGATTCTGGTGTTGATGAGGGGTTGGTTTTCTTGTACGTAAAGCACACCACGTGCGGGCTTACGATAAACGAGAATGAAGATCCGAACGTGCAGT
>CAUJFK010000146.1 GCA_963169175.1 Acidobacteriota bacterium
CAGTTGGGCGATCTCTGTATGCAGCGACAGAACGGGCTTAAGCTCGGGCTTTTCGATCCCGGCGGGAATGACATCGCCGCTCAGTCCGTAAAGGACGCCGCCCAGTCGGACCATATCCGCCCTCGACCTAGGGTGGGCAATGGCGCCGGGTGAATTTGCCAGGTCGACAAATGCGGGCCGGAAGCCGCGATCGCGAAAAACCGCCGCAACCTCATCGAACTGGGCCGTCTGGCGAGCGGTAAACGAGTTTTCGGCAAGGTCAACGGCGGCGGCAAAATGCGTCATCAGTGCCTCGACCTCAATGTTCTGCAGCGCGGCAAGGCGATCGGCAAATTCGGAGATATGACCGAAAGGTACACCGACCCGGCCCATGCCCGTATCGATCTTAATGTGGACCGCAGCGGTCTCGCCTCTCTCAGCGGCCGCTCGGTCCAGCCGCTCTGCTGCGTCAATAGTGAACACCGCGGGAGTGATATGTTCAGCCAGCCCTGCGTTCTCCTGCCCGGAATAGAAGCCACCGAGGCAAAGGATACGCTTTGTAAGCCGAGCATTGCGAAGTTCAAAGGCCTCCTCAATTGTTGCGACGGCAAACCATTCCACGCCTTCTTTCTCCAAGCGCCGCGAGCACTCAACGGCTCCGTGGCCATACGCATTTGCCTTTACCATTGCCATACAGCGAATATTTTCGCCGATGAACTTTCGGACGGAACCCAGGTTGAAGGCCAGGTTGTCGAGGTCGATCCTGGCAAATGTGGGCCTTGGCGGTATTTTTTCCGGCATTCTGGCAGGTGATAGGTAAAGGTTTTACTTTAACTGTCTGTTGGCCGACAGTTAAAGTAATTTCTAAAGTGGAATATTGCCGTGCTTTTTCTTTGGATTAGTATCGACCTTGTTTTTCAGTAGCGAAAGTGCGCGAATAAGTTTTGGCCGTGTTAACGCAGGTTCGATCACTTCATCAATGAAGCCGCGTTCGGCGGCGATGTATGGATTCGCGAGCTTTTCCGTAAATTCGCCTACCAGCCGTTTACGCGTGTCTTCCGGATTTGTTGTGTCGGCCAGGTCTTTTCGATATAACAACCCGACAGCACCTTCCGCTCCCATCACGGCGATCTCGGCGGTCGGGAAGGCAAAATTGATGTCCGTCCGAATGTGCTTTGATGCCATGACGCAGTAGGCCCCACCGTATGCTTTTCGCGTTATTACCGTTATCTTGGGCACGGTTGCCTCAGCAAACGCGAACAAAAGCTTGGCACCGTGTCGGATAATGCCGTAATGCTCCTGATCGACACCGGGCAAAAAGCCGGGCACGTCCTCAAAGGTTATCAGCGGAATATTGAAACAATCGCAAAAGCGTACAAACCGCGCGGCTTTGACCGAAGCATCGATATCCAAAACTCCCGCCAGGAACGCCGGTTGATTGGCAACGATCCCGACCGAATTTCCGCCAAGCCTCGCAAATCCGATCACAATGTTTTGGGCGTAATGTTCCTGGACCTCAAAGAAATAGCCGTCATCGACGACCGAATGGATAATATCGCGGATATCGTACGGTTGGTTCGATGATTCCGGCACCATTGTATTGAGGGCCGGATCGGTCCGATCGGACGGGTCGGCGGTCGCCGCGAACGGTGGATCGTCCACGTTGTTCGATGGAATGAACGAAAGCAGTTCGCGGGTAAGGCGAAGGGCGTGCTCATCCGAATCGGCGGCAAAATGGGCCACGCCGGATTTGGCGTTATGCGTCATTGCACCGCCCAATTCTTCTTTTGTCACCGTTTCGTGCGTGACGGTCTTTATCACGTCCGGCCCCGTGATGAACATGTACGACGTGTCCTTGACCATCACGTTAAAATCCGTGATCGCCGGCGAATAGACGGCACCGCCGGCACACGGGCCCATGATGCAGCTTATCTGCGGTATTACGCCGCTTGCTAAAGTATTTCGTAAGAAAATATCGGCATATCCGCCAAGGCTGACGACGCCTTCCTGTATTCGTGCCCCTCCGGAATCGTTCAGGCCGATCACAGGAGCACCGGTCTTCATCGCCAGGTCCATTATTTTACATATCTTTTCAGCATGAGTTTCCGAAAGCGATCCGCCAAATACAGTAAAATCCTGTGCAAAAACGAAAACCTCGCGGCCGTCGACAAGCCCGTGTCCGGTCACGACGCCGTCGCCGGGAAATTTTTGTTCGTCCAAACCAAAGTCCGTGGACCGGTGGACGACAAACTTGTCAAATTCTTCAAAGCTGCCTTCGTCGAGGAAAAAGTCGATCCGTTCACGTGCCGTCAGCCTGCCGCCCGCCTTTTGCTTATCCAGTCTCGCGGCGCCGCCTCCTTCTTCCGCCAAAAGAGAGCGTTCCTTTAATCTTTCGAGTTTGCTTTGCACACGGGTTTCGGGTTTCATAAATGTTAGGTAATTTTAACGCAATCCTGTTGTTCTGCAAGGCGTGTGTTGCTTTCCGGTACGACTTGGGAGCTAAACACGATCAGTAAACCAATGACTGAGCCTATCAGTATCACGAGTCGGAACAATCCGCGAATTGTCCGTGTCCGAAAGGTACGCGACGGCAAGGTGCCCGGCGAAATTTTTGTCGAAGGCCGCCGCGTGGTTGAAGAAGTGATTCGTTCGTCAACGCGCCTGATCGAATGCGTGATGTCGGACGAATTTGCGCAAAGCGAGTTCGGCGGCCGGATCCGCAACCGCCTGCATCGTGACCGCGTGCCGGTGATATTGGTTTCAGGCGGTACCTTCAAGTCGGTATCGGATACCATTCATTCGCAAGGAGTTGCATTGATCGGCGCGCGGCCGTTGACGGGACCGGAGGTTATTGAGAACTCAATCTTAAAAGAAAGGCAGACGTTGATCGTTTGCCTTTCGGCGGCCAACGATCCTTCGAATGTCGGTGCGGTCCTTCGTACGGCTGAAGCGGCCGGAGTTACAGGGGTTATTCTCTCAAAAGGCTCGGCGGATGCATTCTCATCCAAGGCGATCCGGGCT
>CAUJFK010000147.1 GCA_963169175.1 Acidobacteriota bacterium
GAACTCGCGACCTCAACCTTGGCAAGGTTGCGCTCTACCAACTGAGCTATTCCCGCGCGCAAATTGAGATTTTACCGCGTGTGGCGGATTTGTCAAGTTAGTGCCAAGTGCCGCTGAAAGCGATATGGCCCTGATCTTGTGGGATTGGGTATTTTACTTTACGTCTCCCTGCGTAAAGTAAAGCCGAGTTTCCCGCAAAGCCGCAGAGAAACGTCGGAACAAGAATTTGCAGTCGAGCGCCACAAGATCACGACACTACTCAAAAAGCCTGGCCGCGAGGCCGATTCGAATTGCGTAGTTCGTGATCTTTGTTTTCGCTAAACCGAAGCCTTGAACACGATACCATCGAAATGAGCATGCCCGGCAAAGCCAAAGAATGGATCACGAAACCCTCGAAACGAAGGCACAAAGGACACAAATCTTGTCTTCGCGTCATACATTAGGCTGAGCTTGCTAATTGCTGACAGTTATATCTTTAATAAAGCTCCAATCACCGCTTGGGTTTATTGAAATGTTTCCAATTCGTTTGTTCGCGACGACCATATTCGCGGGATACCAAAGCGGAACGAGCGGCAGGTCGGAGCTGATCAATGTCCACGCGCGTTGATACATGTCCTTGGCCTTTGATCGATCTGTCTCATTGACGGCGGCGTTCAGAAGTTTGTCGACCTCGGGATTTGAATAACGGCTTCGGTTACAGCAACTAACGCCCTCGCCCGGAATTTTGCCGGTCGTAAAGAGGTCCTTCAGAAACAGCGGGTCCTGGTTGCCGCCGATCCAGGCACCCGTGTTCATCTGGAATTGTCCTTTCGCCAGATTATCGCGGATCGTGTTCGGGTCAAGCGTTTCGATCTGAACATTCAGGCCTGCTTCGACAAACATATTCTGGATGGCCTGGGCATAGCTGCTGTATGCGGCATTGCCGGACGAGAATTTAAACGTTATCGGCTCATTTTTGTAGCCGGCCTCTGCCAAAAGCTGCTTTGCCCTTGCCGGATCATAATCGTACTTTACGCCGGCCGTATAGGCCCAACTGGCTTCCGGTAAGACGGAATACGCTATCTTTGCCTGGCCGGAAAGCAGTTCGTCAATGATCTTTTTCCGATCGATCGCATAGCCTATCGCCTGCCTGACCTTGACCTTGTCGAGCGGTGGGGAAGTAGTGTTAAGGCCGATGTACTGTATGTTCGATCCGTCGAATTGCTCGACTTTCAAATTCGGCAATGCTCCCAACTGCTTCAAACTGTCCGGGGGCAGGTTCGACGGTACTGGTGCGAGGTCCACGCCGCCTGTCTGAAGTTCCGCCTGCAAGGCACTCGCATCTGTAACGGTTTTTACCCGCAGTTTTGCGACCTTCGGCCCTCCTTCCCAATAATCGGGGAACGCCGCGAGATCCACTGTATTCTGTGATTGATCGAACGAGACGAACTTGAAAGGGCCGGTACCAACAGGCGCCGCTTTGATCTGGGACGAAGAACCTTGCGAAATAATAGGGATCGCGACGAGATTTGAAAGTAGCTGGTTCTTCAACTCGGGCCGGGCAAGATTGAACACGACCGTGCCAGCGTCGGGCGTATCTATCGAGATAATATGCGCGACCGGAGCTTTGTTTACCGTGTCATAGAACGCAAACGACTTGTAGCCTTTGGTGCGAAACAGTTCATCAAACGTGTACTTGACGTCTGCCGAAGTAAAAGGCTTTCCATCGTGAAACTTCACATTGTCACGCAAGATGAAGGTGATGGCCTTTCCGTCCTCGGACGTCTTGATCTCCTTTGCCAACTCGCCTTCATAATCAAAACTTGCATTTTTGCGAACAAGCGAATTGAACATCAGGCTCCGCACACGCTCGGCCGCCGCATCCGACTTTTCCGTTGTCAAGGTATCGAAGCCGGTGAAAGGTTCGGACAAGGCAACCGTTACGTATTCTGAATTCGTACGCCGGCATGCCGAAAAAACGGCAAGACTAAGCAAAAATAAAAGCGTTAGGGATCTTTTCAAATCGAGTGGACCTCCGTCGGGTTTTACGACAAGCTGCCGTTTAATTCTTCAATTCTTTTGGAGAGAGAGCCGATCTGATCGGGCTCAAAGTCAAGCGGCGGCGAGATGTCGGCTTTTAGCCGAATGATCCGCTCCAGCGCGCGGTCAATGATCGCCGTATCTAATCTGCCTGTTTCGACCGCGGCCGAAACTGCGTCCCGTGCCGCAAAGATCGAATCAACGCCAGCGCAGATCGCCAGCATGTCCTGGCCGGCCGCAAGGGCCATAACGGAAGCCTCACCAACCCCGTAATTCTTGACGATCGCTCCCATCTCCATATCGTCGGTAACGACAAGGCCGTCAAATCCAAGTTCCTTTCTGAGCAGTTTCGTCACGAAGTTGAAGCTAAGCGAGGCAGGTAAAAGTTTGCCATCTTGGCCTGTTTCCTGCAAGTCCAAATTTGGATAGGCTGCGTGGGCGACCATCACGGCACGTGCTTGGCCGGCGGATATTAGATGCTGAAATGGATGTAGATCGACCGTCCTAAATTCTTCCTTTGATATGCCGACTGTCGGCAGTTCCTCGTGCGAATCAACCTCGGCGGCCCCAAGGCCCGGAAAATGCTTTATACAGCCTATCACGCCATTTGACTGCAGGGTTTCAAGAAATCGCGAGCCAATGGCGATTACGTCGTTTGCTGAATGGCCGTATGCCCTTGCCTGAAGGCCGTTTGTAAACTTTGCCCGCCGCTCGTCAACGACGTCAACAACCGGCGCGAAATCCATATTGAATCCAAGAATTCGCAATGCTTCAGCAATTATTGCGGCCTGGACCCCGGCCGTTTCCGGGTTCGATATACGCGCTCCGGCGGGCATCGGCCCCAAAATGCGCTTTAGCCTATCGACCAGGCCGCCTTCCTGGTCAACGCTTAGAAATGGTTCGATGGCAGCGAGCGACCGCAGTTCATCCAATAGATCGCGTGTTTGCCGAGCTTGCTTGATATTTCGCGCAAACAGACAAATTCCGCCCGGCCTGATGTCAGCCATCAGCCGCCGCGTCGTTTCGTCGACACTATCTTTCGGTACGCCAATAAAAAACAATTGGCCTATCTTTTCCTCTAGTGAAAGTGTTGAGATATCTGGCTTATCCATGGTCCAAAAACTTCATCTGTTACATTAAACGTCGATTCTCTGACGTCTGATGTTCTACATTAACTTTAGATCACCTTTTGTTTTAGCTGATGCAGGAATTCCTTGGATTCCTCAGGCGTCAATGAGTCAACCGCAAGGCCGCGCAGCTCGTCAACCGCCGATTCATTGTTGACAGCAAACAAAGATACCTGGGCAACACGTGCCCGAGCGGCCGCGGCATTCACGCCGACCGCCTTATCGTCAGAAAAAACAGCGAGTTCGTATTTTTCAAGTTTTGAAAGTACATCATTCGCCCGCTCGATCACCTTTGCCGGAAGGCCGGCAAGCCGCGCAACAGCAATACCGTACGACTTGGTAGCGGTCCCTTTCTGCAGCTTGTGAAGAAAAACAACATCGCCGCCGCGTTCGGTTGCGGCCATCTGATAGTTCTTTGCTCCGGGAAGATTTTCGGCAAGCTCGGTCAGTTCGTGATAATGCGTAGCGAAAACTGTTTTTGCCGAGTGTTCGGGTGAATTGTGCAGATACTCAGCAACCGCCCAAGCGATCGACAATCCGTCAAATGTCGAGGTCCCGCGGCCGATCTCATCAAGAAGCACAAGGCTTCTCGGTGTTGCATTATGCAGGATCGCAGCCGTTTCGGTCATCTCGACCATAAATGTGGATCGGCCGGACGCCAGATCATCGCTCGCGCCGACTCTGGTCCAAATGCGGTCAACGATCGGCAGCCTCGCGCTTGTCGCGGGAACAAATGACCCGATCTGTCCAAGCACCTGGATCAGGGCGATCTGACGCAGCACCGTAGATTTTCCGCCCATATTTGCACCCGTCACGATGAGCAGTCGATCGGTAGAATTATTCAGGTAAATGTCATTGGGAATAAACGAATCCCTGACATATGCCTCGACGACCGGGTGGCGGCCGTTCTTTATCTCGATCTCGTCACCCTCGTGCAAAACGGGCCTGATATAATTTCGGCGGGCCGCGGTTTCAGCAAGCGACGCCACGGCGTCCAGCGTAGCAATTGCACGCGCTGTCGTTTGAAGCTTGAAGGTCTCTTCCTTTATCCGGCCGCGAACAGCCTCGAAGATCTCACCTTCGAGCACCGCGATCCGCTCTTCGGCCCCAAGGACGCGTGATTCCCAGTCTTTCAGCTGCGGTGTTGTGAACCGTTCCGCATTTGCGAGGGTTTGGCGTCGGTGATAATCGTCGGGAACGCGAGCGACATTCGACTTTGAAACTTCGATGTAATATCCGAAGACATTGTTGAACCGTATCTTTAGGTTGGCGATCCCCGTGCGTTGGCGTTCCTCCTCCTCGAATTTTGCGATCAGCCCTTTGGCATCTGACGCAAGCCCTCTGACCTCATCAAGTTCTACATTAAATCCTGCCCGTATAGTACCGCCATCATTGAGGTTAGCCGGTGGCTCGTCGGCGATCGCGGAGCGAATGAGCTCTCTGATCTCCGGCAGTTCCGAAATATTCTCCGAAAGGACCTGGATCAACAGTGACCGGGCATCCGCGATCGAGGCGTTTATTTGCGGGGCCTGTTCCAGCGTTGCCCCGAGCGCGAGCAGATCCCGGGCCGTCGCGCTGCCAAGATTCAATCGGCCGACAAGGCGTTCGAGGTCGGCGACCTGCTTCATAAGGAAGCGGAGTTTGTCGCGAAGTATTGGGTCGAGGAGTTCTTCAACCGCCGATTGCCGTGTTTCGATCTCGCTTCGCCTGATCGAAGGACGCAAGACCCACGACCTAAGAAGCCGGGCCCCCATACCGGTCACGGTCTCATCTATCACTTCAAGTAGCGTGTGCTTATTGTTGTCACCGCGGGCCTGCACGACCTCAAGGTTTCTCAAGGTAAGCTGATCAAGCA
>CAUJFK010000148.1 GCA_963169175.1 Acidobacteriota bacterium
AGCGTATCCTTTACAGCCAGATCGGCGGAAAAGGAAAGGTCTTCTTAAGCAACACACATTTTGATACGACGCGCGCTAATATCGAGCACAGCGGCGCCGAGGCATTTGATATCCCGACCCAACTTGCCGCCGACCACGACTCCGACTATCACTTCAAAGGCGACATCGACCTCGAAGCGCTCGAAGCAAAGATCGCCCAACATGGGGCCGAGAATATCGCGGCCGTTATCGTGACCGTCACAAACAATAGCGGCGGCGGCCAGCCGGTGAGCATGGAAAATGCTCGTGCCGCAGCCGAGATCTGCCGGCGGCACAATATTCTCTACATCATCGACTGCTGCCGCATCGCGGAAAATGCGTGGTTCATTCATCAATACGAAAAAGGTTATGAGAGCAAGGCCTATCGCGAGATAGCGAAGGAAATGTTCAGGCTCGCCGATGGCTGCATCATGAGCGCGAAAAAGGATGCGCTTGTGAATATGGGCGGATTTCTTGCATTGCGCGATGCAAAGCTTGCCGAGGAATGCACGAATCTTCTTATTATTACGGAAGGTTTTGTCACCTACGGCGGGCTTTCGGGCCGCGATATGGAAGCAATGGCGCAAGGCCTGCGAGAGGTTTTCGATCCTGAATACCTGAACTACCGCATCGTCAGCACCCGCTATCTCGGCGAGCACATCCGTGCAAAAGGCGTCCCCGTGCTCTACCCTATCGGCGGCCACGCCGTTTACGTCGATGCCGGGCTTCTCTATCCGCATATTCCGGCCGGCCAATATCCCGGACAGGTCCTCGTGTGCGAACTATACAAACGAGGCGGCATCCGCGCCGTCGAGATCGGTTCGGTCATGTTCGGCAAATATGATGAAAGCGGCAAACTGGTCCCGGCGCCGTCAGAACTTGTCCGCCTCGCCATCCCGCGCCGCGTCTATACTCAAAGCCACATCGATTACGTCATCGAGGTCTTCGACGAAATAATGTCCACCGCCCCCGAAACCCGCGGCCTGCGAATAACAAAAGAAACCCCGCTCCTCCGCCACTTCACAGCCCATTTCGAACCAATAAAAACCGCCACCGCCGCCCACGGCTGGGCATTGTTCTAATTCAGAAACGTGAGCAAGCAAGGGGTAGAGAACGGAGCCTAAAGTCGTATTAGCCGAATCGTGGGTCGCTGTTATAAAATAGCGATTCACGTCCGTAAACTCCTGAATATATATGAAGTTCCCTCCTACTTACGGCATGCACCGCTAATCAAGGACGGAGTGACCATTGTTCCTCAGCGTGAGGAGCCGCATTGCATTTAACAACGAGTAATGACGAAAAAGGCGCTTAACAGAAATCTGCATGCGGCGAAAGACGCAAAGAAGGATGAGTTCTACACGCAGCTAGCCGATATCGAAAAAGAGCTGAAGCATTATAAAGATCACTTTAGGGGCAAAGTTGTGCTCTGTAACTGCGACGATCCGCGGGTAAGCAATTTCTTTGTCTATTTTTCGCAGAATTTCGAACAGCTCGGTCTAAAAAGGCTCATCACCACCTGTTACAAGAACCAAAGCCGAGACCTTTTCAGCCAGCACGATTCGGAACACGCAATTTATCTTGAATACACCGGCGACCGTAACAACAACCGCGTCCCGGACCCGGAAGAGATCGGCCTAAAGCACCTGAAAGGTGATGGCGATTTCCGCAGTCAGGAGTGCATAGCACTCCTGAAACAAGCAGACATCGTTGTAACCAATCCACCGTTTTCGTTGTTCAGGGAATATGTCGAGCAGCTAATAGAGTTCGAGAAGAAATTCCTTATGATTGGGCACATGAATGCGCTTCACTACCAGGAGATTTTCAAGCTTATTAAAGAAAATAAGATGTGGCTCGGAAATGGCTTTGAGAATGGAAATGCTTTTTTTGAAACACCGGGCGGCGAACAGTATGGCGGTGGCGTTTATGATCCGGAAACGGGGCTCGTAAAGTTCCGCAATGTCGCATGGTTCACGAATCTTGAGCATCAAAGGCGTCACGAAGAGTTGATTCTTTTCAAAAAGTACAATGACGAGGAATTCCCGAATTACGACAATTTGGATGCGATAGAAGTCTCCAAGATAAAAGATATTCCAATAGATTATTTTGGCGCGATGGGCGTTCCTGACACATTCCTAGCCAAGTACAATCCTGATCAGTTTGAACTCATAGGGATACCGTTCGGAAATTTAGGCAAAGAAATTGGCGTAACGAGGAATCATCGTGGTCGAACGGACATTGCGATAACCAAAGACGGCAAGTCACGCTGCCCGTATTCGAGAATCATTATCAAGCGAAAATCCTGACATGAAGATCGAACTCAACGAAATCAACATTTTACGGTCTTGCTGCAAAGGTGTGCGAAGCACACCAAATGTCATTAGCTACACATGCAGCGAAGCGAAATGTGTAGAGGAACGACCGAAACAGCACAAAGCGTGTGAAACACGCGGCATAGATCGGCAATCTGCATGTCGCGTGTTCCACACGCTCAAAATCATCGTTTACGGCCGGCCTACAGGTTACGCTTCGCTTCACCTGTAGCTAATGTTATCCCGCGTGCTTCGCACGCTTAAATCGAATGAAATGAAGATCGAACTAAAAGAGATCACAGTCCGCGAATTGGCCGACGGCTATGAAGAAAAGGCTGCGGAGGGCGGTGTTGTCGGCTTCGGCGGCAAACTCGATATTCGTCCGCCGTATCAGAGGGAGTTCATCTACAAGGACAAGCAGCGTGACGCGGTGATCGACACCGTTCAGAAAGAATTTCCGCTGAACGTCATGTATTGGGCCGTGCGCGAGGACGGGAATTTTGAGGTCATTGACGGCCAGCAGCGTACGATCTCGCTTTGCCAATATGTCGCGGGCGATTTCTCTTTCAAGCAGCTCTATTTTCACAATCTGCAGGACGATCAGCAGAACCAAATACTCGATTACAAGCTGATGGTCTATCTCTGCGAAGGTACGGACAGCGAAAAGCTTGATTGGTTCCGCACGATTAACATAGCCGGCGAAAAACTAACCGACCAGGAACTTCGCAACGCCGTTTATTCAGGCCCGTGGGTAACGGACGCGAAGCGCTATTTCAGCAAGACCGGCTGCGCCGCTTACGGACTCGCGAGCGACTACGTATCGGGAAGTCCGATCCGACAAGAATTCCTTGAAACCGCCATTGACTGGATATCCGGCGGCAAGATCGAAGAATACATGGGGCGGCACCAGCACGACCCGAACGCAAGCGCTCTGTGGCGTTACTTTCAGGACGTGATCACGTGGGTGCAGTCCGTGTTTACGGTAAAGCGAGTCAAGTTCATGAAGGGCGTCGAATGGGGGCTGCTTTACAACCAATTCAAAGACAACGTCTATGACGCCGCCGCGATAGAAGCCGAGACCGCCAGGTTGATAGCCGACGACGATGTAGAGAAAAAGAAAGGCATCTATCCTTACCTTCTGACAAGGGATGAAAAGTACCTCGGCATCCGCCAGTTCTCAGATTCAATCAAGCAGAAAGTATACGAACGGCAAGAAGGAATATGCGTAAAATGCCAGAAGCATTTTGACGTCGCAGAAATGGAAGCTGATCATATTAAACCGTGGCACGAAGGCGGGAAAACCGTGGAAGATAATTGTCAGTTGCTCTGCAAGGACGATAACCGTAGAAAATCTGGAAAATAGACGTTCGCGACAACGGTCCGTTTGAGCCATGGATAAGACTGAACGTTTCAAGGAAGACCCGTCCGAGCGGACTTGACCATGAATAATGAATAGATGATTGATCCTGATTCAAAAGAAGATTCGTCGATCCAAGAACCGCAAGCTGACGGTCTTGTGAAACATCTTTCTGATAAGGCTCTTGATCTACTTTCTCGAAAGAAGTTCGGCGAACAGGTATCGTACGATTTACCGTTCGGCGAAGAGTTTTTCAGCGAAAAGGCGATCTACGATCTTGATCAGATGATTTGGCAGGCCGATCAGAATGGGTACCGCAATCGATTTGGCGAGCGCTTTACAAGCAAAACGGAATTTTTGTACGCCTTGGAAACAGACGAGGCCGGACTTCAAGGTGATGAAGATACGGTAGAGAACCTCCGGCGGTATATTGGTGACTGCACGCGATGTCAGTTGTGTGAAACTCGCCAGAACCTCGTGCAAAGCGAAGGCAATACCGAAGCAAGCTTATTGTTCGTCGGAACGAGTCCAGACATGTTCGACGACGCAAGCGGCCGTCCGTTTATGGGACCGGCCGGACAGATTCTTGCGAAGATCATCGAGGCGATTGAATCGAGGCGAAGTGAAGTATTCCTCGGGTACAT
>CAUJFK010000149.1 GCA_963169175.1 Acidobacteriota bacterium
CTCACAAACGCGACACCACCATCGGTCGAAAACCTACTAAACCTCTTGGCTCACGGCACGACAACCACCGAGATCCTGGAAGAGTACCAAGGATTGACCGTCGAGGATATACAAGCTTGTCTGCTGTTTGCCGGAGAGTCATTGAGCCGGACCGAGTTTATGCCGCTGGTCACGGAGACTGCTTAGATGCGTTTCCTCGTGGATGAATGCACAGGCCCGGCGGTCGCAAAATAGCTGAATGCCGAAGGCCATGAGGTTTTCTCCGTATTTGATGAGTCGAAAGGAATCGGCGACAACGAGGTTCTCGGTATCGCGGTCGATGAATCACGGATATTGATAACGAACGATAAAGATTTTGGCGAGATGATCTTTCGCGAAAAGCGCGAGCATCGTGGAGTTGTTTTTCTGCGACTTTCTGACGAACGTTCAATCAACAAGATCGCTGTCTTGAAGCATGTTTTGGAAAACTACTCCGGCCGGCTTTCTGATAGATTCGTAACCGCTACGGAAACCAAGATTCGATTCACCTGATGGCGAGCGAACTCGGCGCCGACGCCGCAAAACTCATCTCCGTCATAAACTACGACGGCATGCCGATAACGGCGAATAATATTTACAGGCAGGTAAAGGGACGGTTGATTTAGAAAATATCGCTGAATGCGATAATTGGCTTGACTTAATATCGCAATATGCGATACTTAAATTGCCAACGCCGATTTGATGAGGATCATCAGTGAAAAACCCTTTCGCGATTTTTGGGAAAAGCACCCTGCCGCCGAGAGCTCTTTGAAGATATGGATTCAGCGTGTTCGAGCGGCCGTGTGGGATGATTTCTCATATGTTCGAAAAACGTTCAATCACGCCGACATCTATAAATGCTGTGTGATCTTTGATGTTGGCGGCAACAAATACCGCGTAATTGCAAAGATTAAATATGAATGGAAAATCGTATATATTCGCTGCGTACTCACTCATGTTGAGTACGACCAAGATAAGTGGCAGAGTGATTGCGAGGAGTAAAGGAGAGATATGACCGTTTCGTACGATCGAGAAGTTTACGGTCGGCTTTTGCTCGACGTTCTACCTGTTTCTATTGATTCAGATGAAGAGAATGCCCGAATCGAGGGCGTTTTCAATGACCTGTGGAACAAAAAGAAGATTTCTCCGGAAGAAGAAAAGCTGTTTCTGTTGTTGGCTGATCTTTTGGAAGATTACGGCAGAAAAGTTGTCGGCGAGCTGCCGGCGATGGCTCCTCGCGAGTTGCTCGCATCCTTGATGGAAGATAACGGTTTAAAACAAACTGATATGACCGAAGTTTTTGGAACGCAGAGTGTGGTTTCTGAGGTGCTAGCCGGAAAACGTGAGATCACAAAAAAACAGGCCAAGGCTCTTTCGGAAAGATTCGCGATGAGGATCGACGCGTTCATTTGACGCAGGCCGACGATCGAACTCGGCGCCGCCTTGTCGGAACCGGGAGCGGTAGGGACTGGGTTATCTGACAAACTCATCTCCGTCCTAAACTACGACGGCATGCCGATCACGGCAGATAATATTTACAGGCAGATAAAGAGCGGGATATCACCACAAACCAAGGTGAATGATTGACGAAACGAATATAATAGAAGTAGTTCGAGCGGCGGCGAATAAAAGGATTCTGTTTCTTCCGCACGCGATTCGACAGATGTCGCGGCCTGATCGCATGATAACGACAGCCGATGTTCGCCGAATTATTTTCAATGGCGAGGTCATAGAAGATTATCCCGAAGATGCTCGCGGCCACAGTTGCCTGATGCTGGGCCGTGACGACGGCGGACGGTCGATCCATATAGTTTGTTCGCCGAAAAACGAATACCTTGCGATCGTAACGGCCTATTTGCCGGATGAGGACGTGTGGTCAAGCGATCTGCGTGAAAGGATGTAAATTATGGAATGTATGTACTGTAAAGGAAAAATGGAGCGAGGTGCGGCTCCGTTTCACATCGACCGTAACGGATATCATCTAGTATTCGACAAGGTTCTGGCGTTTGTCTGCCAACAGTGTGGCGAGGTGTATTTCGAAGAGCCTCAGGTTGATTCGATCCAGGCCGCAATTCGAGCCATCGATGTTCAAGCCAAAAGAATTGCGTCCGTTTGAGATAGAAATTTGACTTTTCAAAAGGTATGCGACGGAAGTTTTACAATCCCGATGGCGATTTCAATTTTCCCGTCTATTTAGAACCGGAAATAACTCCCTTTATTGACAAGTTGTCTGCGGAGAAGAAGCTCGACCGAAGCAAAATAGTAAATCATTTACTGAGAAAGGACATAGAAATAATCGAATTTTGATCATCACAATAGAGCAGACGCGGATTGTCGTCCACGGTTGGTTTCCTGAATATTAAAGGATACCGATCCGATTCTCAATAAAACTTGCTTTGAATGGAATAGTTTACGAGCAAGATCCGATTCACAAATCCTTTAGAATCCTGTAAAATACCTCCCAACCCGGGTCGATTCCGGTTCGTTCCTTGTTCGCCTTAAAAGTTTGATGAGAAAAGCATTTCGTGGTTTGGTCGCGGTCGCGTTGATCGCGATGGCGGTTACAGTTGCGGCTTTGCCTGTTTGCGGGCAAGGGTTGTCGCGTTGGGCTTTGGGGCGGCCTTCGCTGCTGATCGATATGCCGGCCGATCCGTCAGCTGGCGGAGTTGCGTGGGCAGATCGATCGATCTATTCGATCTTTCCAACTTCCTGGTCAGCAGAAGGCGGCGGCGTACGGATCGAGGTTGCTCGAATTTATTCGACAAAGAATCCCGCCGATCTGCTTGCCGAGGTCAGTCAAAAGGCAAATGCCCCGATGACGCCGAGCGGCCGAGGGCAGATCTCGGGCAGGGAATTTGTAAACTCGATCGGCCAAACGCGGATGGCGGCCGTCATCGGGCATGACGGCGGCGTACTTGGCGGAGCAAGCTGGGTCGTGATGGCGGCATATAAAGACCAGGCCGGCCAGGCCCTTGCGAGCGCGATCTTTAATTCGATAAAGGTCGAACGCGAAGGCAACCGCCATTGGGCGCTTCGCAGTCTAGGCCCGACGTTTCTTGCCGCCGAACTGCCGTTCGAACTGACCGCCGTTACCGACAATAAAGAAGGCCGCAGCGACTGGGAGAGCAGCTTTGACGGAATGAATGTCCGCGTCAGCACCGAAATTCCGTCGCCCGGCGCGGTTTTCGAAAAAGAAAATACGCTCAAAAGCTTTGTTGAAGGCGACAGGACACGGGCGGGTGTAACCGATTTTACGTTTACGCGCGACAAATACAAACTCGGCGATAAAGACGGCGATCTGATAACTAAGACGTTCAAACGCGGCGGCCGCAGCTATCGGATCTATGAGATCGCATTCATCGAGAAGCGAAGTGCACTCACCGCAAGCATTCAGATCGACCCGAACCGCTCAGACCATCAGCTAACGACCGAACGCATTCTCCGCACCTTTCGAACTACGATCAACTCGATATACGGATGGAAAACATATTCGATCGGAAACGCGGGACTCTACGTCGATCTTCCGGTCGCTCCGGGCCCACCGAAAACGATGGGTTCGGTACAGGTTTATGAATCGAACACGCCGCTGGCGATGACCCAGATACGCGAACTGACCGTTGGATTCCCGACCGCACACGATCCTGATTTTTCGGCAAAGCAGTATTTTGAAATACAGCAGGCGTTGTCGCCCAACCAGAAATTTGAGTTGCAGGGAATCGAGAAATTGCTGATCGATGGCCTTGAAGCACGGCTGGTAAAGGCAACATGGCGGAACGGCCAGAATGTGAACCAGCGTCAGATCCTGACGATCTACGGCTACGAAACAGAATGGATCGTGGACATGCTCGCGTCAAAAGAAACCGAGCTTTATATGGAACGCGTGATGCAGAGCGTTCGGGTTAAGATCGGCTTTGGCAATCAGATCAGGCAATCGTTCGGCACAATGGGCGTGTCGTTCATCGTCGGGGATAAACGGCTCGAGCCAAAGGTAACGGAGAATCCGAACGGCCCCGATTTCTCAAGGGAAGAATTGGCAACCGCGATGTTCGGCAACTCCATTCTGGCTGTATATGAAATGGTTTTTAAGAACCAGACGCCGCCCGTTACGGATGAAAGAGCAAAGGTTTTTGTCGATGGCTTTCTCAGCGGACTCGCGAAAGGAGCCGGAATTAATTTATCGGCCAAACAGCGTGATAGCTATGCCGTCAACATCGACGGCATCGAGGGCCGCCATGTTATTTACGACATCACTGCCAGCGTCATGAAACCGGATGCCGTGATACAGGCCGATCTCGTAATTCTCGGCCAGGACAAGAAACTTTGGACGGCGATCGTTATCACAAATTACGAAGGCGGCATGGCCGCACGCCACGGCCGTGCACGCATTCTAAACTCGCTTCGGGTGGGAATTTAATTAGTTGTGATCGAACATTTGAAGACGATGTAAAAGCCCGCGCGACAGCCTCGTTCATTTGTTGACTGGATATGGGGCGAAGGTAGTCACGTCCTGAGTTAACAATCGCATTAGTTTCGGGTGAACAAACAATTTCTCCTTCGATGACGACATCTCGATAAGAACCCCTATTCTCACAAGTTCTTTCAAGTAATGCGAGGCTGTTTGCCGCATTGCAATTCCGCGGCTTGCTTCAGTTCAGCCAGCGCGGCTCTTGCTGCAATACATTGTTTTATAACGGCTTTGGTCTCAATGTCAGTTGCCGGCGGTAACGAAGGCAGATCCTGGTAAGGCACCGCCCGGTTCCATGGATTCATGGGTGTGTTTATATTTTGCAATTCCGTCGACCCATTTTTAGCATATGTCGATGCTATCGACATATCAACGAAATATGTGGATGTTTTTACATTTTATCGACATGTCAGCACAAAACCACCCACAAAATAAAAGGCAGGAACGGATTTGTTCGTCCCTGCCTTTCGCCGATCGATAGTACTCGCATCAAATCCCTGCACCGTGGCATTTTTTGAATTTCTTTCCGGAGCCGCAGTAGCAGGGTTCGTTTGGTTTTGTTTTGGGCTGATCGCGGACGAACGGGGTGTGTCTCGCGGCTTCGGCACCGGCGGCTTCGGCTCCGGCCATCGCACCGGTGAATGCCATTCCGGCGGCCTGGCGGCGGGCACGCTGGTGTTCGAGACGGGCGAGGCGTTCCTGTTCTTCCTGCTCGTCGTGGCTGACGATCTGTAGGTGGAACAGTGCCTTGGTCGTGTTCGTGTCGATGCGGTCAAGCATGTCCTGAAACATCGTAAAGCTCTGCTTTTTATATTCCACAAGCGGATCTTTCTGCCCGTAACCTACCAGGCCGATGCCTTGTTTTACCTGATCGATCGACGCAAGATGGTCTTTCCATTGCGAGTCGATGATGTTGAGCATGATGTAACGCTCATAAGCACGCAGGCTTTCTTCACCCGCCATCTTTTCCTTTTCGGCATAGCTTGCCGATGCCTGTTTCCAGATGGCTTCCGCGATCTGGTCCGGCCCCATCCGCTTGAAATCAACGCCGGCATCAGCCGCCGGGTCAAGGGCGTAAATGCTTTCGATCTCGGCCGCGTATGTGTCAACATCCCACTTGTCGGGTGTGACATTCATCGTCAGAAAATGCCCGGTCAGATCGTTCAGCAGATCGTGTGCGACACCGGTGTCACCAAGCAGATACTCGCGATGCTCCGGCTCAAACATCAACTGGCGGCGAAGGCCGTAGATGGTCTCACGCTGTTTGTTCATCACGTCGTCGTATTTTAGAACGTGTTTACGCGTTTCAAAGTTGCGTGCCTCGACGGCCTTTTGGGCACGTTCGATCTGGCGTGAAACGGTCCTTGATTCGATCGCAACGCCCTTTTCCATCCCGAGCCATTCCATCATCGAACGCACCTTATCGCCCGCGAAAATTCGCATCAGATCGTCTTCCAATGAAAGGACAAATCGGGACGAACCGGGATCGCCCTGACGGCCGGCACGTCCGCGAAGCTGGTTGTCGATGCGGCGCGATTCGTGCCGCTCGGTACCGAGAATGTGCAATCCACCGGCGGCGATCACTTCTTTCGCCTCGGCCTGGACGACGGCCTTTGCTTTTTTTAGCTCTTCTTCAAACTGTTCGGGCGTGGCTTCGTCGGGGTTGATCTCCTGTCGCTTCAGATATTCGCGGGCAAGGGAATCGGGGTTGCCGCCGAGCAAAATGTCGGTACCGCGGCCGGCCATGTTCGTTGCGATGGTGACCGCTCCTTTGCGGCCCGCCTGAGCGATGATCTCGGCCTCGCGTTCGTGATATTTGGCGTTGAGCACGTTGTGTTTTACACCAAGCTGCTTTAGGCGTTCGGCGACGAGTTCGGAGTTTTCGACCGAGACCGTACCGACAAGAACGGGCTGGCCTTTTGCGTGCAGCTCCCTGATCTCTTCGACAACGGCGTCCCATTTTTCGGGCAGCGTCCGATAGATAACATCCGATGTGTCCTTGCGGACCATCGGCATGTTGGTCGGTATCTGAACAACGTCGAGCGAGTAAACTGTGCCGAATTCTTCTGCTTCCGTTTCCGCCGTACCGGTCATACCGCCAAGCTTTTCGTACATGCGGAAATAGTTCTGCAAGGTTATTGTCGCAAGCGTTTGGTTCTCACGTTCGATCTTGACGCCTTCTTTGGCCTCGACCGCCTGGTGCAGCCCGTCGGACCAGCGGCGGCCCTGCATAAGCCGGCCGGTGAAGTCGTCAACGATGATCACTTCGCCTTCCTGCACGACGTAGTGATGATCCGCCTTATACAACGTGTGAGCTTTCAACGCCTGTTCGACACAATGGAGAATGTCCATATTCGCCGGGTCGTAAAGGTTCGACACGCCGAGAAGCCGCTCTGCTTTGCTGACGCCCTGTTCGGTCAGCACTGACGAATGGTTCTTTTCATCAAGCAGGTAATCGCCGGTCGTTACCTTGGTCTCCTCGTCCTTGTGGCCGAGTTCGAGGTGCGGAATTATTTCGTTGGCGACATAGTATTTATCGGTCTCATCATCGGTCGCACCCGAAATGATAAGCGGCGTCCGGGCCTCGTCGATAAGGATCGAGTCAACTTCGTCGATGATCGCAAAATAATGGTCGGGCTGGACCAGCGATTCGACATCGAACTTCATATTGTCGCGAAGATAGTCAAAGCCGAATTCGTTGTTCGTCCCGTAGGTTATGTCACAGGCGTATGCATCCTTGCGTTCGACATCGTCCTGATCGTTCTGGATAACGCCGACCGAAAGGCCGAGGAACTGGTGGATCTTGCCCATCCACTCGGCATCGCGTGACGCGAGATAGTCGTTGACCGTCACGACGTGGACGCCCTTGCCGGGACGGGCGTTGAGGTAGACGGCGAGCGTCGCAACGAGGGTCTTGCCCTCGCCGGTCCGCATCTCGGCGATGCGGCCCTGGTGCAGGGCGATGCCGCCGACCATCTGCACATCGAAATGCCGCATTCCGGTGACGCGTTTTGAAGCTTCTCGAACGGTGGCGAAGGCTTCGACCAAAATTTCGTGCAGTATCTCCTGCTCTTTTTTGCGGCGTTCATCCTTGTCGGTAATGCCCTCAAGCGTAGCCGCGACCCGTTCTTTGAATTTAACTGTCTGGGCCTTTAGCTCATCATCTGACAACGCCTGTATCTGCGGCTCGATATCGTTTATCTGCTGAACGGCCGTTTTTACTTTTTTGAGAAAGACATCGCTCGATGAGCCGAATATCTTCTTGACTAATTTGTCTGCAAACTTGTTCGTTGCCATTTTATCCCTCTAAATTCTCGATATCGCGTGTCCGTGGCCATGTCCGTAGCCCGCACGTAAGTAAGGGCTCAACCCTCCCAACACTCACCTCAACCGAACATCATCGACATGCCCACCTCATTCAAACCGCGGCAGCTCACCACCCTGCCCATTTACCACATATTCCACGGCATGGGCAATATGCTCCTCACTCCAACGATATCTTGTGCTCCCATGCCGGCTCCAGGCCGTCTGGGCGACACCCAACAGCCCTGCGGCTCTCAAGGCCTTAGTCGAATACGCCTTAAAGCTATCCATGATCCGCTCGGGCGTTGCCGAATTGCTGACAACCGTATGAGCGTGATTCGTCCTTACATGAATTCCGAACAAGCCATCGCCGCGAACGCGG